>JAYTBL010000972.1:0-6685 GCA_043736975.1 Polyangiaceae bacterium | reverse complement strand
AGCCCGACCGTGCGGCGCTCGAGCCTCTCGTGAGCACGATGACCGGCATCTCGGTCGGACAGCCCAGCCGGAAGGGGAACCAGTGGCCGAAGCCC
The DNA here is from genome assembly GCA_043736975.1 of Polyangiaceae bacterium. Classification (GTDB taxonomy): domain Bacteria; phylum Myxococcota_A; class Polyangia; order Polyangiales; family Polyangiaceae; genus Labilithrix. The sequence continues at coordinate 6,590 of JAYTBL010000972.1, read as the reverse complement.
GAGGTGGTGTAGAGCCGCGAGGGCGAGCCGAACAGCGACGAGCGCCGGGCGCTGCGCGAGCTCGGCCGCACCCGCTCGTAGGTCCCCCACCAGCTCGTCTCGGGGCGGATCCACGCGAGCAGGCTCCGTCCGAAGAGGCCGATCTGGCCGCCGTGGGTGTGGCCGGCGAGCGTGAGATCGAAGCCGCTCGCCGCGGCGGGCGCGAGCCCTTCGGGTCGATGGCAGAGCAGCAAGCGAAAGTCGACGTGCGCAGGCGCGTGCGCCGCGGCGCGCTCGATGGACGGCGTGAGGAGCTTCGCGATGTCTCCGCCGATCTGCACCGGGTCGTCGGCGCCGCCCACGAAGAGCCGCGCCCGTCCGACGTTCAGGGTGCGTCCTGACGACACCAGCAACGGAACGCGGCTCGCCTCGAAGTGCGGCCGCGTGTGCTCGATGCCGTGCAGGTACTCGTGGTTGCCGAGCGAGGCGAGCGCGCCGTAGCGAGCGGCCGCGCGCGCCACGAGCTCCATGGCCCTGGGGATCTGCGTGGCGTCGTCCGCGACGTCGCCGGTGAGCACGATGAGATCGGGGCGCTGCACCGCGAGCGCCGCCTCCAGGCCCCGATCGAGATCGGCGAGCTGGCGACACGCGCCGAGGTGGAGGTCGCTCAGGTGAAGGATGCGGAAGCCTTCGAGGTCGGGGTGGAGGCCGTCGTAGGTCATCGTCACGATCGGCATCCTCGGCTTGGCATCGGCGCTGCCGAAGCCGCTCGCGCCGGTGGCGGCGGCGATCGCGGGGATCGAGGCGGCGCCTGCACGGATCATCCCGCGCCGCGAGATGCGCCGCTTCGAGACTGCGGACGCATCGAAGTCGCGGCCGAGCGCGAGGGACGCGCGCGGGCGCGTCGCGAACGCGAGCCCTCGGTCGAGCGCGGCGCTCAGCGGCATCACGAGCGCGGCCGGCGCCAGAACCAGGATGCCGATGTACGTCATCCCCGCGCCGGTGGTCACGTAGAGCCACCGGCCCAGGCTGATGCCTGCCGCCCAGAGCGCGAGGCCCGTCAGGATGCCCGCGAACGAGAGGAAGGTCGCCACGCGCACCGCGCGGGTCTGCCACCACTGCGGCTGGATGAGGCGCGCCGACGTCATGACGGTGATGAACATGGCAGCGACGATGAGCAGCGCCTCACGAGGCGGAAGGATCGGCCACATCAGCGCGCTCCGCGCGGTTCCGGGTCGCTCAGCGCATCGACCTCCGCCGCGAGGATCGCGTCGGCGCGCTCCACGCCCGCCGCATGACGGAGCTTGCGGACTGCCACGCCCAGGGCAAGCACCAGGGCCGTGAAGGCGACCGCGATCCCGACCACGCCGCCACGCGCGCGGGCCCGCGGCGTCTCCAGCGTGGCGAACAGCCCGCCCAGCGCCTTCACGTCGTCGCCGCGCACGTACAGCGCTGCGCCGCTGAGGTGCTCGACGTAGCCGGTGAGGCGACGCGCCTCCTCGCGCGCTGCCGGGCTCGCGCCAGGCGGAGCCATGAAGCCGACCCGCTTCTCGAGCACGCGGCTCGGCTCGAGCTCGAAGCGCGTGCCGCCGCCCACGTCGGCATCGATGATCTGCAGCGCGCTCCCCCCCGCGACGGGCGCGCCGAGCCGGACGTCGTGGAGGTGGTCGGGCGCGAGCTTCTGGTGGAGTGTCGCGGCGATCAGGCGGCCGTCGATCAGCCCAGCCTGGTCGAGCGTGACGCCCACCACCGCGCCGTGCTCGACGATCGGCGTGATCCCCCAGGTGGGCTCGAGGGCCTCGTCCGGGCCGAGCGGTACGGCGAAGCGCACCGCGCGCGGCGTCCCCTCGGTCAGGTCGTGCCCCGCCGCAGGCGTGAGCACCCAGCGGATGCGCCATTCGAGGCCGTCCTGGACGCGCACCGGCGTGAAGAGCGCCGCCGCGACCACGGTCTCGCGTGGCGGCTCGGCATGGGCGCTCGCGGCGAGGGCCACCAGCGCGATGAGCACGACGAAGAACAGCCGAACGGCGGCCGAGCGCACGATGATCCGGTCCATGGGTCACCTCACTCGTGGGCAGCGGGCGCGGAAGCCGCGATGTGATCGATGCCGCCGCTGAACGCCGTGCGCTCGGGGAAGATCGGCGAGGCCAGCGAGGTGAGCTGCAGCAGCGTGAGCAGCTGCATCGCGAGCGTGACCCCCACGGGGAGGAACACGCTGCGCTTCTTGGTGCCGGGCTCGAGCCGGCGCACCACACCGCGCACGAACATCACGGTGCCGGTGAGCAGCGCGATCGCCGCCGAGCCGATGCCGAGCACCGGCCCGGCCCACGCGCTCGAGTGGTAGTAGAGCGCCACCAGCGGCGCGAGGACCGCCAGCACCAGCGTCCCCCCGAAGACCCCGCCTGCGAAGCCCAGCGCGAGGTCGCTGCCGCGCACGCGCGTCCCCGAGAGGCGCCAGGCGAGCAGCCCCGCGGGCGCAGCGAACGCGCACGAGAGCAGCACCACCATCGGCACCTTGTAGAGGTTCGCGACCGCGAGGCCTGCCGATCGACTGCCCGCCGCGACGCCCCACAGGGCGGCGAACACCAGCGACGCGAGCAGCGCGAACACGACGAGCTGGAGGCGGCGCGAGCGTCCGTCATCGGCCGCGGGTATCGCGCGGCCACAGGCAATGTCGATCAGCGTGACGAGGGTTCCCATCTTCTTCGATTCCTCCGAAGACGAGCATGGGGCGGCGACGTGGACCGCGCGTGAGCGCGAGCGTGAAACGACAGCGCGATCGCCGTGAAACGAGTGTGAAACGGCTCAGATCACCGGCAACGTCACGCGGAACGTCGCGCCGGCGCCAGGGCTCGAGAGCGCGCTCACGTTGCCGCCATGCGCCTCGGCGACCGCCTTGACGAGCGCGAGACCGAGGCCCGTGCCCTTCTGCTTCCGGGCGGTGGGCTCGGTGGTGCCGCCGACCGCGCGCGTGGTGAAGAAGCGCTCGAACATGCGCGGCAGGTCCTTCTCCGAGATGCCGGGTCCGGTGTCGGAGACCTCGAGGATCACGTCGTTGTCGACGCGCCGCACGCGCACGCGCACCTCGCCATCCTTGCCCGCGAACGAGGCGGCGTTGTCGACGAGGTTGCGGACCAGCGAGTCGAGGCGCGGGCCGACGCCGTTGATGGTCGCAGACTCGTCGCCCTCCACCGTGAAGCGGACCTCGGGGTGCCCCTCCTCGATGGCGGTGGTGACGCCGCGGGTGAGCGCCGCGAGATCCACTGGCCCGCGGGCCTCGTTGGGCATGCCGGCCTCGGCGCGGGCCAGCTCGAGGAACTGCGAGACGAGCGCGTCGAGCCGCGAGCTCGAGTCGGCGAGGATGCGCGCGAGGCGGCCGGCGCGCTTCTCGTCGACGGCGCCGGCCTCGAGCGTCTCGGCGCAGGTCCGGATGGCCGCGACGGGGTTCTTGAACTCGTGCACCAGGTCCGCGACGAACGCCTCGTTGGCGCGTCGCCGGTCGTCGAGCGAGCCGAGCAGGCCGTTGAACGCGTCGGCGAGCTCCGCGACCTCGTCGCCGGGGCGCGGATCGAGATCGGCGCGCGGGTTCGCGCTCCGCGCCTTCTCCAGCACGCGCTCGCGCAGCCACTCGATGGGTCGCACCATGCGCCGCCCCATCCACCACGAGAAGCCGAGCGCGAGCGGCAGCATGAGCAGCGAGAGACGAAGCAGCTGGTAGCGCAGATCGTAGAGCGCGCGCACCGCGCGGCGCGAGGACTCCTGCACGTAGATGACCTCTGTCACGCCCTCGATGGTGACGGCGCGCGCGGCGTGACAGACGAGGAGCTTGCCCGCGGGCGACGTGCGGCAGCCGGTGTCGACGTCGTTGTCGGGCGGCGGCGTGGGCGACGGGCTCGCGAAGAGCGTGGAGACGGGCGCGGGGCCGCCGGGCGTCGCGCTGCGCGCTGCGCCGAGCGGGTAGCGGTGCGCCGAGCCCTCGGGCAGCGGCGCCGGGAGCGGCGGCCCGGCGATCTCCCAGTGCGAGATCTTCTGGATTTCGGGGCGCCGGGGCACGGGCCCGAGGGTCTCGTCGAACTCTCGGAGCGTGGGCGCGCCGTCGGGACCGAAGAACCACGTGCCTATGGCGTGCACGAAGTCGGTGCCCTGATCGCGATCGACGTCGAGCCGCTCCGACCCGTCCTCGCGCACCACGCGGATCCGCGCGGTGTGGCGCGCCGCCACCTCGGCGAGGCGCTGCTCGGTCGACGAGGCCTCGAGCTTGTCGGCGTGCGCGGACCACAGCGCGGCCTCGGCGTCCTTCGCTGTCTCCCGCGCGCTCCACTGCAGCTTGCCGCCGATGTCGCGCTCCATCGCGCTCCAGCCGATGACCAGCGCCTGCGGCAGGATGAGCATCGCCAGGACCATCAGCACCGCGTTCGTGCGGAGCGAGGTGCGCGGAACGACGATGCGCTTCTGCACTAGCCGTCCTTCCAGCGATACCCGGCGCCGATCACCGTCTCGATGCAGTCGAACGCGGGATCGATGACCTCGATCTTCCGCCGCAGGCGCCGGATGTAGGTGTCGATGATGCGCTCCGCGACCACCGACTCGTCGCCGCGGACGATCTCGAGCAGCCGCTCGCGCGAGAGGACGAAGCCCGCGCGCGACGCGAGCGCCTCGAGCAGCCGGAACTCGGTCACGGTCACGGTGACCGGCTTCTGCGCGTAACGCACCTCGAGGCGCTCGGGGAACAGCTCGAGCGCTCCTTTCGCGACGGCGCGCTCGGTGGTCTGCGCGAGGCGCATGGCGTCGCGCCGGAGGAGCGCGGTGATGCGCGCGAGCAGGACGCGCGTGCTGAACGGCTTCGCGATGTAGTCGTCGGCGCCGAGCTCGAGGCCGAGCGCCTCGTCGATCTCGTCGTCGCGCGACGTGAGGAGCACGAGCGGGATCCGGTTACCGCTCTCGCGCAGCTTCTTGCAGAGCGAGAAGCCATCGAGCCCTGGCATGTTCACGTCGCTGATGATCGCGTCCGGCGCCTCTTTCTTGACGACTTCGAGCCCGCGCTGACCGTCGGGCGCGGTGAGGACGTCGTAGCCGGCGTCTTCGAACGTGAGGGAGAGCGCGTCGAGGAGGGACGCGTCGTCGTCGATGAGGAGGATCCGGGCCATCGGTGGAAGGGTTGCGCAATTCGCGTGGCGGAAACGGGATTTCTCGCGGGCGGGCGGAGGAGGCGCTTCGCGCATGGATCGGGAGCGATCCAGCGCCGGCGGACCGCCCGGCGAACAGACGTCGATCCACGAGGGAAACGCGGCGCGCGGCGTGGATGTTCCCCGGCATACCATGTGCGTCCTGGTAAGCGATGATCGGTCGCCTCTGCTCGCTCGCTCCCCTTCACCCGCTCGCCGCGCTCCTTGCGCTCAGCGTCCACTGCCAGGCCTGCGCGTCGAGCAGCGATGCCGGTCAGAGCGAAGAGGACGAGCTGCGGCGAAAGGCGAAGCTGCAGCTGGTCGTGACCGTCGACTGGGAGGGCCGCGACCTCCGCGAGGAGAACCTGCGGGCGATGGAGACGCTGCGCGCGCGCTTCCCGCAGATCAAGATCATCCACTTCCTCAACGCCAGCTACTACGAGAAGCCGCTCACGAACGCAGCCGAGGTCACCGCGCGCATCAACCGCGTGCTCCGCCCCGGCGACGAGAAGGGACTCCACATCCACGGCTGGAAGCGCCTCGTCGAGGCGTCCGACGTCACCTTCCGCGGCTCGCCCACGTTCTGGGGCACGACCATCGATCCGCGGTCGCGCGAGTGCCAGGACGACTGCGGGCACGAGGTGCCGATCAGCATCTACTCGAGCGAGGAGCTGCGGCACGTCGTGAAGTTCAGCCTCGACACGCTCGAAGCGAACGGCTTCGGCCGGGCGAAGAGCTTCCGCTGCGGCGGCTGGATCGCGAAGCAGTCGGTGCGGGACGCGATCGCCGCCGAGGGCCTGAAGTACGAGCACTCCGAGGTGCCGGTCATGTTCCTCCAGCCGAAGCTCGGCCAGCTCCCGCTCTTCACGTGGCTCTCCGAGGTGTGGCCCGAGGCGACGCCGCTCTCGCAGCCGCACGTGCTCCCGACCGCCACCGGCTCACTGGTCGAGATCCCGGACAACGGCGCGCTCTCCGACTACGTGGTCGCGCAGCAGATGGTCGACGTCTTCGATCAGAACAAGGCGGAGTTCTTGAAGACGCGCCGGCGCTCGCAGGTGGTCTCGATCGGCTTCGACCAGGAGACCGCGGCGAAGTTCCTCCCCGAGCTCACGCAGGCCCTCGACAAGATCCTCGCCGAGGTCACCGCCGAGAGTCTCCCGTTCGAAAGCACGACGAGCGGATCGCTCAGCGCCGCGCCCGTCCGCTGACCCTCCGATAATCTCGAAGCCGTCAGCGGTGAGCTTCTTCCGTCAGTGCTTCTTCTTGTGCGGCTTCGCGTGCGCCTCGGGGGCCTTGTCGCCCGCGTGGCCGCTCTTCGCGAGGTGCATCTCGAGCGTGTCGCCGTGCGCCTTCACCTGGTAGTTGGGCACGCCGTCCTTGAACGTGACGGTGAGCTCCGCGCCCGCCGGCTCGTTCGAGACGCGGATGGCCGCGATGCGCGGATCC
>JAYTBL010000971.1:0-2653 GCA_043736975.1 Polyangiaceae bacterium | reverse complement strand
GCAGCCTCGCGCCCCATCTGGCGGGCGGTCCCATGCCGTGGAACGCCCCATGCTGCGGACCGCATCCTCCGCTCGGCAGGAAATCTCAGGTCAGTCTCCGGGGCGGTGCAATCCGTACTTCGTGAGCTTGCGGTACAGCGTGGTTCGGTCAACACCGAGAACGCGAGCCGCGAGGCGCTTGTTGCCGTCGACCGCAGCGAAGACCTTCCGGACATAGCTCGCCTCCAGCGCCTCGAGAGTGACGAGCTCCGTCGGATCCGCGGTGTCGCGGACCCCGTGGTTCGCCTGGAAGTCCTTCACCTTGGGTGGCAGGTCGTCCACGGCGAGCAGGTCGCGAGCTCGCGGACGTCGCCCGGCCAGGGGTAGGCGAGCAGCCGATCTCCGCGACCGCGGGCGACAGCTGGGTCACCGCCTTCCGGTTACGCGCCGCGCTCCGCGCGACGAAATGCTGCCCGAGCTCGCGGAGCGCGCAGTGCTGGAGCGCACGGGCCACGGCGAACCCCAGCTCGTCGATCTCGAACGGCGTCGTGAGCATGTCGAAAGCGCCGGCTCTCATGGACGCCACTGCCGTCTCCATGGTGCCGAACGCCGTCATGACGATCACCGGCAAGTCGGGCCGATTGCCGACGACGCGCCGGCACAGGTCGATGCCGCTCGCGCCCCGCATCCGCACATCGGTGACCACCACGTCGAAGGGCTCGGCGTCGAGCGCGGCCAGCGCGCCGTCGCCCGTAGAGGTGGCGGTGACGACATGGCCATGAGCCTCCAGACCTGCCTGCAGCGTATCCGCCATCGCCGCCGCGAGCCCCAGGCCGGTCCCCTGCCCCACGTCCTTGGTGGCGAAGAATGGCTCGAAGATGCGCTCCATGTCCTCGTCCTTGATGCCCGCTCCCTCGTCCGTCACCGTCAGTCGGCAAAGGCTGCGCAATGCTCCGTCGACGTCCTCTTCGACCGTCTCCGCGCGGACGAATACGATCCCTCCCGGCGCGCTCGCGTGTACGGCGTTGACCACGAGGTTGGTGAGCGCCTGCTCGACCTGCGCGGCGTCGACCTCCGCCATTGCCGCGTTGGGCAGGTCGTCGAGGTGAAGATCGACGCTCGCCTTCCTCGCCAGCGGCATCAGCAAGCGCACCGCACTCTCGGCCAGCTCCGAGACGTCGCGTGCCACGCGGTGCGGCGCCTTCCTTCGCGCGAAATCGAGGAGCTGACGCACGATGGTCGTCATCTTCTCGGTCTGGCTCACGATCACGGCCACCGACTCCGAAGCCGCCGGCAGCACTTTTCCTACCATCTTCGCCCGCAAGAGAATGACGTTGAGCGGCGTCCCCAGCTCGTGCGCGATCCCCGAAGCGAGCGTGCCCACCGTGCGCAGGCGGTCGGCATGACGGAGCTGCTCCAAGGCGGCGAGACGTGCGGCGGACTCGGCCTTCGCGGTGGCACGCGCTTGACGCAGTTGCTCACACATCCCGTTGAGAGCCTCCTTGAGCGACGCGATCTCCTTGGCGCCGCGTACCTGCAGGCTCGCGGTGAGGTCACCGCTTCCAATACGCTGGGCGTGTTTCACGACGCGCGTGAGCGGCCGGGCGATGATCCACTCCGATAGCAGCCGGGCCGCGAGCGTCGCCAGCAACGCGACCCGAAGGCCGCCAGGATCTCGCTGACCAGCTCCTCGCGTGCGATCACGCTCTGCGTCGGGATCGCGCGGCGAAGCATCACGGTCGTCGAGCGTTCGGAAGGACCTAGCTCGAAGCTCACCTCGACCGTCCTCGTGGCGGGCGCCGGGGCGGCGGCGAGCGCGCTGCTGGTTTCGAGCCCGTGACGCCTCCAGCTGAGCGCGACGTCTCGATTCGCCGCGGCGTCCCGCTCCATGATCGCTATCGCGCGCGCCTCGCCGTCGTCTTCTCAGATGGTGGCGAGCGCCGGCTGCAACACGTCACGCATCGCGTTCAGGTCGCCGACGACGCTCTCCTAGACGCGCGCCGCCTGACGCGCCGCTGCGAAGTAGGTGTAGGCGGCGATCACCGCACAGGCGAAAGAGGCGAGCGCAAGCGAGTTCGCGATGCGCATGCGAGGTTGTTGCAACTGATCCTCCCCGGTGTCTACAGGCGGTTCTCGTGAGGCCCGCCCACGGCCGCGCGCTGGCTGGCGAGCGCCTTGAAATAGTCGGCGAGAGCGTCGACCTCGCGCTGACGCGCCTCGGCGAGGCTCTGCTCGCGCAGGTTGACCAGCAGCAGCGTTCCCTCGCCGAGCTCGAAGCGCTGACGCTCCATCTCCACCAGCTGGCGCGACGTCGCCACCTCGCGGGCGGTGGCGACGATGCGCTCCTGGCTCATGGCGATCGCCGACGTGGCGTCTCTCACGTCCGCCGTCAAGCGATCACGGGCAAACCGGGTCTGCTGTTCGAGGCGGCTCAGGTTCGCCTGCGCCGCCTGGAAACGACCGTCCTGCACGCGCGTGAAGATCGGGATGTCGAGTATCAGCGCCAGCTCGAGCTCCGGCTTCAGGAGCTTCCGGTCGTAGATCGGGCCGAAGTCCTTGGCGCCCGAGATGTAGATCCGCCCGGCGCCGTGGGTACGGACGCCGGTCAGGGCGTCCACCAGCGCGCTCTTCCCGGATCCGCTCGCGCCGTGGATGGCGAGCCGACCGCCGCCGG
>JAYTBL010000970.1:0-2657 GCA_043736975.1 Polyangiaceae bacterium | reverse complement strand
ACGCACGGCACGGACATGGGCCTGGGCGAGCGCCTGGAGGCTCGCGGACCGCACTATGGCAAGGGGCCGAAGGGCTACCAGCGATCGGACGCGCGCATCCACGAGGACGTCTGCGAGGCGATCGCCGCCCAGGGGCTGATCGACGCGACGGACGTCGAGGTCACGGTCGACAAGGGCATCCTCACGCTCACCGGCACGGTACACGAGCGGCGGGACAAGCGCGGGCTCGAGCAGCTCGTCGAGCACACGCGCGGCGTCCACGACGTGCACAACCAGATCCGTCTCGCGCGCAGCCCCGTCGCGAAGGAGCGCCCTGCGGACCCGGCCGCGCGCGAGCCGAAGAACGGCAAGAGCTTGCGTTCGTGATGCGCACGCACGCGCACGCGAAGACGGTGGCGCTGGCGCTGGGCGGCGGGCTCACGTTCGTGATGGTGGCGGTCGCCTGCCAGCCCGGCGAGCCGGGCCTCGAGCCGAAGACGCCGGCCAACATGCCGCTGCCCACGAAGCTGGACCGCCCGAACGACCCGGTGACGGCACCGAAGTCGCCATCCGACGGGGGCTGAGTCGATCAACGTCATGGGCATCCTTGCATTCATCCTGTTCGGTCTCGTCATCGGTCTCGTTGCTCGCGCGCTCATGCCGGGGCGCCAGAGCATGGGCGTCGTCGCGAGCACGCTGCTCGGGATGGCCGGGTCATTCGCAGGCGCGCTCGTGGGCAGCATCATCCAGGGCGGCCAGATGTTCGAGCTGCACTCGGCGGGCATCATCGGCAGCGTCGTCGGCGCGCTCCTCGTGATGCTCCTGGTGGGCATGGGCGGTCGCCGCCGCGCGCTCGTCTGAGGCAGCGATTCAAAGCGTGGTGTAGAGGAACGCGAGGCACATCTCGTCGTCGGTCCCTTCGCCCCAGCGCAGCTCCTTCATGGGCCTCCGCCGGCCGTTGATGACCGGCTGGGTGGCCTCGCGATTGTCCCAGTTGCAGGTGAGCGCCGCGCGCGAGATCCGCGCGCCTTTCTCGAGCCAGTAGGCCTCTTGGTGGTGGAAGTCCCACCGCGGGACGTCGAGCAGGCACGAGGCGCCGCCTTGGTCGTCGAGCGCCTCGACGCGCGCCGATCGCCCACGCAGGTGCATGTGCGGAGCGATGCCGAGCACGGTCAGCGGGAAGGGCATCGCGATCTCGGCGCGGGCCGTCGCGCGCGGATCGTCGGGACCGGCACCGGAGGGCACGCGGAAGTCGTACTTGAGGAGCGGGACCCAGACCGCCTGGCGACGCGGCTCGCTCTTCGCGAACCAGAGCTCGATCTGCGTCCTGTCGGTCATCGCCGGTTGCAGGTTCTCGAGGCTGTAGTGCACCTGCATGACGAGGCGCGAGCCTTCGGCGAGCTGGATGGCGGTCCCGGCGGGCAGCGCGGTCGGCGCGCCGGCGACATCGGTCGCCCCGGCTCCGGGCGCCCAGGCGACGATCATCTGCGCATCGAAGTCGACGAGCTGCCCGGACCCTGGCTTGCCTGGCTTCACCTGCGGCGTGACCCCGATCCCGCCGAAGCACGTGTAGCCGGGGCCCGCCTCCTGCGCGTCGAGCTCCTTGATGCGATCGAACGCGCCCCTCCGCACCTCGAAGAGCAGCACGTGATGCACGATGGCGGCGGCGCCCGGCGCCACGCGCAGCGCCGTGATGCGCTCCGGCTGCGCGAGCTTCGGGTCGAGGACGAAGCAGTGATAGTCGTCGGTGCGGCCGCCGCGCTTCGGGGCGTACGCGAGGTCGGGGGCGACCGCGCGGTCGGCCGGGCCGGGCACGTCAGCGAACGTCTTCGTCAAAGGCGTTGCCCGGCGGTCTGACGGCCTTCCCTCCTGGGTCCCGCCCGCCGCCCAGGCAGCGAGCGCATCGATGTCTGCCTGCGACAGGGCGCGCGAATGCTCGAGCTGGGCGCAGGCCTTCGTGTCGGGCAGCCAGGGCGGCATGCGTCGACTGCCGGTCTGCTGGACGATGCGCGCTGCGTTCTCTCGCGCCTCGGCGAACGTGGTCAGCGGCATCGGCCCGATGCCCCCGCGCGCATGGCACTTCGTGCACGAAGCCTCGAGGATCGCCGCCACGCGGTTGGTGTAGGTCGGCGCCGCCTCGACCTGGGCGCCCGCCTCGGTCGCGGGCGGCACCCCTTGCTCGACCGAAGGAGCGCGTTGTCTGGTGCTTCGACATGCTTGCAGACTGCACGCGATGGCGGTGGCAAGGACGGCACTGAGGACGTCACTGAGGACGTGATGGCGGACGATCACGCGCTGAGAATCCTTCTCATCATCCAAGGAAAAACCTTCGATTCGGCATCGTGAAACCAGCGCCCATGCGAAGCTTGGTACACGGGGTCAACGTGTGCGAGCGCGAGCTGGCGATTCGTTCACGAACATCCATGGTCGCGCTCGCTCGGAAACCAGCCCTGCTTATGTTCGATGCCGATGCTTTTGCCTTCGCGCTGGGTGACGGTGACGCGCTCGAGCTGATCGCCGCGCTCGGCCCGCGGCGTCCCCGGATCGCGATCCTGGTCACGGGCTACGGCAGCCCGGAGGATCAGGCACGCTCGCGCGCGGCGGGCTTCGACGCTCACCTCGTGAAGCCGGTCATGCTCGATCAGCTCGACGCTGCGCTACGACGGGAGCTCGCGCGC
>JAYTBL010000969.1:0-6712 GCA_043736975.1 Polyangiaceae bacterium | reverse complement strand
GATAGTCCTGCGCCAGCGCGCAGCGAACGCACGCCTCGATGCGCGGCTCGTCTTCGAAGCTCGCGATGGCGATGGTGACGAACGGCCGCGCTGAGGTCTCCTCCATGGAGACTGCACCTTAGCGCGGTTCAGCGGCGCCTGCGGCGGCTCAGCGCGAGGCCCATCACGGCCGCGAGGAGACCGGCGAGCGGCCCCAAATCGGCGCTGCCCGAGCTGCTGACGTTGCAGCCGGAGGAAGGCTGCGGCGTGAGGGGCTTCCTCTTCTTCGCCGGCGCGGGCGTCTCCTTCTCGTCGGCTGCGGGGTCGGTACCATCCTCGCCGGTGGTCGGGTCGGTGGTCGGCGTGTCGGTCGGCGTGTCGCCGGTGGGCGCGCCGGGGATCGTCGGAACCGCGGGATCGGTCAGCGGCGAGCAGGCGCCCTGCACGACGCCGGTGGCCTTCCACGCGCAGTCGACGATGTTCTGCTCGTTCGCGGTGAGCCCGACGTCCTTCGCCGCGGACATCGTGGCCTGCGCGGCCTGCGCGAAGTTCGTGGTCGCGAGGAAGTACTTGGTGTTCGCGCGGTACCAGAGCTTTTCGGCCTTCTCCCAGCCGATGCCGAACTTCACGACCGTCTTGCTCGCCGGGTTCGTGCCGCCCATGGTCATGAGGAACGCGGCGTTGTTCGGGATGCCGCTGTTGGTGTGCACGCCGCCTTCGTCCTGCTGGGTGTTGACGAACTGGGACATGGCCGCGGGCTGCCGACCGTTGGCGGGGGTCTTGAAGTCTCGCAGGCTGCCGGCCTGGAGCGCGATGCTCTCGCCCATGGTCCAGTTCTTCACCGCATCGGGCCGGAACGAGTGCTCGATGAACACGCCGAAGATGTCGCTCACCGACTCGTTGAGCGCGCCCGACTGCGCCTTGTAGATCAGCGCCGAGGTCTTCTCGGTGACTCCGTGCGTGAACTCGTGGGCGACGACGTCGAGGCCGGCCGAGAGCGGCCTGAAGAGCTGGCCGCCGTCGCCGTAGCTCATGCCGTTGCCGTCCCAGAACGCGTTGTCGTAGGCCTGACCGAAGTGCGCGGTGGAGAGCATCGCGCCGCCCGCGCCGTCGATGGCGTTCCGCCCGTGGACCTTCTTGTAGTAGTCGAACACCACGCCGGCGTAGGTATGCGCGTCGACCGCGGCCCCCGCGCCGACGCCGGTGTCCCAGCTGGTGAGGGTCGTCGAGGTCACGGCGGTCGCGCCCTGGCCTGGTCCGACCTCCTGGCCCTTCGCGGTGTACGTGTTGATCGCGACGCCGCGCGAGCCGTCGGTCATGAGGTAGCCAGCGCCCGCGGTCGAGACCTGGAACTTCTTGGCGTCGCCGAGGACGCCCATGCCGGAGCCTTCGACGGTCTGGAGGTTGTTGTAGCGGTCGACGATCTCGCCGGTCTTCGCGTCGACGGTCGTGACCCAGATCGCGGGGTGGTCGCCGAAGATGGCGCGGGTGCGGTACTCGTAGGCGAGCGTCGGGGCGTGGTCCTGCGCGTAGACGACGAGCTTGCCTTCGCTCATCTCGAGCTTGCTCTCGTCGACGCCGTCCGTCGCGGCGACGATGTCGGCCTTCGCGGCCGCCTGGCCGACCGTCGCGGTGATGGTCGGGTTGACGTCGATGTCGATGCCGGCGACGTAGTTCGCGTCGATCGACGTGATGCGGCCCGCGGCGTCGTAGTGCGCGGCGAGCTCGGCGCCGGTGACCGGGATGCCGCGGTGCACCTGCTGGAAGCGCACGTGCGTCATGGCGAGCTGGTCGACCTCGCTCTTCGCGAGGCTCAGCTCCGCCTGCGCGTCGCGCATCTTGAAGAGCGCCTGGTGCTGACTGACGAATGCGACGGTGGCCTTCTCGGCGGAGACTCCGTCGACGAGGATCGGCTTGCCGGTTCGCGGCGCCGAGAGATGCATCGGGGTGCGCAGCGACTCGTGCTGCATCCAGGTCCAGGCTTGGGCGGTCTCGAGCTGGAGGGAGTCGTAGGCGCGGAGCTGAGCCGCGGTCACGCCAAGGTCACCGAGCGCAGGAGCGCTGGGGGCGGTAGTCCCGGCGGGCTCAGCGCTGCAGCCAGCGGCGACGATCGCGAGCGCCACGAATCCGAGCTTCCTCATGTCTCGCTCTGTCGCAACGGTTGGGCCAGGCGAGACCCGCTTGCGACGCGGCCAGCAGGGACGGAAAGGTCCGCTGAATCACGGGTTCTTTCAGCACTTCTGCCCACCCGATCGCGGCCCACGACGACAGTTCCGCCTGCGTGGTGTCGCCCCTGAACCTCGGTCCGATGGATCGGCGATCCAGGGCGGCTGAGCAGGCGACAATGTGTGCTCGCTCTTCGCGAACTCACGGCCAGTGGGCGACGCGACGAGCTGACCGAGGCCGTGGGCCGTGATGGTGGCGGCCTTGTCTCGGATCGATCACCGCTGATAACAGCGTGATAACAGCGTGATAACAGCGTAGCCTCGTGAGGCGCGCATGTTCGGCCCCTTCTTTCGCATCACGCCTGCCGTCGCGAGGGCTCTGATGAGCATCGAGGCGTCACGAGAAGCCATCGCCGCGTTTCCGATCGACGTGGCCATGCTCGCCAGTCTCCGCGAGACGGCGCGTCTTCGAACCACCCACTACTCGACGCAGATCGAAGGTAACCGGCTCACGGAGGTCGAGGTCAAAGCCGTCGTCAGCGGAGCCCACGTTCCAGGCCGCGAACGCGACGAGCGCGAAGTGCGAAACTACTACCGTGCCCTCGAGAGAATAGAGGCTATCGCGGCTGGGGCCGGCGCCATTCGCGAGATCGAGCTCCGGCGGATCCACGGCCTCGTGATGGACGGGAAAGCGACCGCCTCGCGTTACCGCGACGGACAGAACGTCATCCGCGACGCGGCGACCCGAGCGATCGTGTACACGCCTCCAGAGGCGAGCGATGTCGCGCCGCTGATGGCGGACCTGTTTGGGTGGGTCAACGAACAGCTGGAGAGCGCCGAGCTGCCCGCGCCGATACTCGCGGCCCTCGCTCACTATCAGTACGCGACCGTTCATCCCTACTACGACGGTAACGGTCGAACGGCGCGGCTGCTCACGACGCTCCTCCTGCATCGCGCCGGCTACGGACTGAAGGGAATCTACAGCCTCGAGGAATACTATGCGCGGAACCTCGGGCGGTACTACCGCGCGCTCACGGTCGGTTCGTCACACAACTACTACGAGGGGCGTGCAAAAGCCGACGTGACTGGCTTCGTCGAGTACTTCTGCGGGGGAATGGCGGACGCCTTCGTCGCGGTGCGGACGCAGGCAGCAGGCGCCGCGGCACGGGGCGCGCGCGATGTGACGCCGGATCTACGCCGTCTCGATCCACGTCAGCGGCGACTGCTCGAGCTGTTCCGCGCGCGTGGGGTCGTCGCGTCGAGCGAGATGGCAGAGCATCTGCGCCTGAGTCCCCGAACGGTGACCGACCTGTGCCGCGCCTGGGTCGAGACTGGCTTTCTCGCGATGCATGATCCCTCGCGCAAGAATCGCTCTTACCGACTGGGCGCCGCGTTCGAGGATCTCATGGCCTCGACGAAGTAGCCGCGGGATCAGTCCGCGACCAGCGCAGCGAGCTCCGCCGGGAGCAGGCCGTACGTCTCCGCCGCCGAGATCAGCCCCGCGTTCGGCGCGAGGTGCTTCAAGAAATCGCGCGCATACGGAGTCCCCGAGAGACCGTGCACGCGCGTGACGAGCCGCGGCAGACCGCGCGCGATCGCCTTCTTCGCATCGGCCACGCGCCCCAGGTCGACGCACGCATCGTGCAGCGCGAGATAGATGGGGGCCTCGTTCAGCAGGCTCGGGGAGCCGTGCTCGAGCAGGCCGGCGGCCTCGGTCGCGATCTCGAACGCTCGCTCCGGGGCGCCGCAGCGGCGCTCCGCTTCCGCCCACAGCCCGAGCGCCACCGGGACGACATCGAGCATCTTCGTCGCTCGGTAGCCGCCAGCCGCGGTCTTGAGGAGCGTGCGCGCCTGCTCGGCGGGGTTACCCGCGCTGCGCGTCGCCACCGAGCCGCCGCGCGGATCGTTCCGCAGCAGCTCGGCGCCGCGATAGTAGAGGACACCGAGCGTAGCTCGGTCGTGCGGGACCCACGCGCCGGATACGGCGTTGTCGGCGATGCCGCGCGGCTCCGCGAGCAGCGGGTCGAGCGCGGCCTCGGGGCCGAACGTCGAGACCCAGCACAGCAAGTTCATCTGCCCGTGCCGCACCGTGCCCGGCGAGCCGACCGCCTGCGCGAGCGCGATGCCGCCCTCGATGGCGACGCGCGCCTCGGCCTTCGCGCCCATCGTGGTGAGCGCGAACCCCACGTTGATGGTGAGCGTCGCCTCGCGAGTCTTCAGTCCAGCCTCGGCGGCGGCGCGCGCTGCGCTTCGTCGCGCCTCGAGGGCCGCGCCGACGTCGCCCCGAGCCTGACGCACCACCGCGAGCGTCTGCCATGCGTCGACCGCGGCCGCGGGAATGCCGTGCGTTCGCGAGAGCTCGAGGAGCGAGTCGGCGACGTCCGCCGCCTTGTCGAGCTCGCCGGCGAACGCGAGGCGCGACGCCAGCGCAGCAGCGCTGCGCGCCTCCTCGTCGAACAGGCCGGCCGCCTTGGCGCGGCGGATCACGTCCTGGAGGCCGGCGCTGGTGTCGGGACCGCCGCCGCACGCGTCCTCGTAGCGAACGCGCGCGCCGAGGGCGCGGACCTCGCTCGCCTCGTCGTGGATGGAGTCCTGCATGGCGCGTACCGCGGTGTCGCGCTCGCCGGCGCGGGCATCGAGGCGGTTCCACGCCTCGTCGAGCACCTGCGCCCGCGCGAACTGGGTCGGCTTGTCCTCGGCGAACGCGAGCGACTTCTCGGCGAGGCGCACCGCGTCGCCCAGCGCGTTCGCGGCGAGCGCACGGCGAGCCGCCTTCTCGAGGTAGTTCGCGGCTTGCACCGCCTCCCCGCCGAGCTCCAGGTGGCGCGCGACGATCGCGTCGTCCTCGCCCATGCGCGCCAGCCACTGCCCGGCGCGGGCGTGCAGCTCCTTCAACTGCTCGTCGCCTAGCGACGCATAGGCGACCTCGCGGGTCAGCGCGTGCTTGAACGCCCACTCGCGTGAGTCCTTGAAGCGCGAGCTCGCCTGCTCGACGATCACCTCGGCGGACGTGAGCGCACGCATCACATCCATCGCGTTGCGTACGCCGAGCGCGGCGAGCCCCGCGTCCCACACCTGCATGCCGAACACGCTGAGCTTGGTCGAGGCCTCGCGGACGTCCTCGTCCAGCGCGTCGAGCGAGACCTGGATGGCGGCCTCGATGGTGGGCGCGCTCGCGGCGTCGCGACCTTGATGCGCGAGGCGCGCGAGCTCCTCCGCGAACAGCGGCGAGCCGCCGGCCTGCGTGGCGATCGACTCGACGAGCGCCTCACCCTCCGCGCTCCTCCCCTTCTCCCCGAGGATGGCCTGCGCGATGGCGCGCACCGTGCGGCGCGCGAGGGGCCGGAGCTCGATGCGCACGTGATCGCGGCCGGAGAAGCGCTGCGGATCGTCACGCCAGAGCGTGGGGCGCGCGGTGGCGAGCACGAACACCGAGTAACCGGCCGCGCGACCGAGCAAGTGGTCGAGCCACGCGAGGCTCTCGAGGTCGGACCACTGCGCGTCCTCGAGGGCGATGACCAGCGGCGCCTCCTGCGAGACGCGCAGCGCCATGTCGGTGAGGGCCAGCCACAGCGCGTCGCGTGCGGCGCGTGCGTCGACGCTCTCGGGCAGCGGCTCGTTCGCCACCAGGCGCGCGATGAGCTCGCGCGTGCCCGGCCCGACCGCGTCGATCTTCGCGAGCATGAGATCGGTCGCGGCGAGCGCATCGCTCAGCGCGGCGCCCTTCGAGACGCCGGCGATCCCGCGCGCGACGTCGGCCATGATGCCGAGCGCGTGGCTCTTCGCGAAAGACTCCGCGCGCACCAGCGCGACGCGCGGCGCGGACGGATGCGACGTGATGCGCGCCACCGCCTCGCGACGGAGGCGCGTCTTACCGATGCCCGGCGGACCGCTGATGGTCACGATGATCGGCGTGCCGTCCTCCTGGCAGCGCTCGTAGGCGCTGACGATCTGCGAGAGATCGGCCTCACGGCCCACGAACGGCGAACCACCGGCCACGTCCTTGCGCGCCGGGACCTTGACCCCGACGATGGTGGTGCCGTCTTCGCGCACCAGCATCTCGAAGCTGCCGCGCGCGAGCTCGCTGGTGGTCGTGTCGGCGAAGACCTGACCCTTCTGCGCGTCGCGCGCGAGCGCGGCCGCGCGGTCCACGACCTCGCCGGTGGGGCGCGTGCGGTCGATGCGCGTGCGCCCGGTGGCGACGCCGACACTGCAGCCCGCCTTCGCGAGACGGAGCCCGAGGTCGAGGGCGCGCGCCGCCTCGTCGCCGATCGCTTTCTTCACGCCGAGGTGCGCGACGATGGCGTCGCCGCCGAGCTCGCCGACGACATCGATGGAGGCCGCGAGAAACGCGCTGCCCGGTCCGCGACCGAAGACGCGGAGCTGGGTTTCGATGGTGCCCACTTTGCGAAACGCGGAGACGGGGCCGGGAGGCGGGACGGCCTGCACGGCAAAGGGCGCGGACGAAGGCGCAGGGGCCAGCGTCTCGGCAGATGCTCCCGTGGGGACGGCGGGAGGAGGCGGGGTGGCGCAGGCCGCGAAGACGAGCGCGGTGAGCGCAACCGCGC
>JAYTBL010000968.1:0-6714 GCA_043736975.1 Polyangiaceae bacterium | reverse complement strand
CCAGCCAGCCAAGCTTCTCGAGCGTCGTCGTCGCCGCGGAGCCGGAGCCCGAGACGCTCCGCAACCTGCCCGACGCCGCCGACGAGCGCCGCGCGCCGCGCGCCGCCGCGCGCTCCCCGGCGACGTCCGAAGTGTTCCTGAAGGCTCGCTGAGTTGCTCGGCACGCCGACGCCGCTGCTCAAGCTCGCGTTCGACTGGGCGGCCGTGTGGCACGTCGATCAGCAGCGGAAGTACCCGGGCGTCTGCGTCCCGTACATGAGCCACATCGCGGGGGTGGCGGCGATCCTCTCACGTCATGGATTCGCAGAGCCGGTGGTGACCGCGGGCGCCCTTCACGATGTGCTCGAGGATTGCGGCATCACCCACGCGGCATTGGTCGAGAAGTTCGGGACCGAGGTGGCGGATCTGGTTCGCCACGTGAGCGAGGCCGACAAGTCGCTCTCGTGGGAGGAGCGCAAACGCGCCTACCTCGAGCACTTCTCGCACGAGCCGTGGAACGCGCAGGCCATCACGCTCGCCGACAAGATCGACAACTTCCAGTCGATCGTGGTCTGCGCGCGCGAGTTCGGCGAGCCGTGGGCCATGTTCAAGCGCGGGAAGGAGGTGCAGGTCGGTCGCTTCCGCGACCTCCTCGCGCGCGCCCAAGCGTTGCCCCACCATCCGCTCATCGACGAGTACGCCGCGACGCTCTCGCTGGTCGAATCCGTCTGACCTCGTGGTAGCGTCCGCGGGCTCATGATCCGTCGTCCGGGTGCCATCCTCGCGCTGCTGACGGGGTTGAACCTCCTCAACTATCTCGATCGTCTCGTGGTGTCGGCGGTGCTGCCGAAGATCCAGGACGACCTCGGGCTGTCCAACTTCATGGGCGGCTTCCTCGCGACCATCTTCCTCCTCGGATACTTCGCGACAGCGCCAGTGTTCGGTGCGCTCGGCGACCGGATGCAGCGGAAGTGGCTCATCGCGCTCGGTGTCATCGTGTGGAGCGCGGCGACGATCGCCTCCGGTCTCGCCACCACCGCCACCCAGCTCCTCGTCGCGCGCGCCTTCGTCGGCATCGGCGAGGCGAGCTACGCGACGCTCGCGCCGACCATCATCGACGACATCTCGCCGCCCGAGCGCAAGGGCCGCAACCTCGCCTACTTCTACGGCGCGACGCCGTTCGGTGCGGCGCTCGGGTACCTCGTGGGCGGGTTCGTCGAGGCGCGCTGGGGGTGGCGGACCGCGTTCTTCGTGGCGGGCGGGCCGGGGCTCGTCATCGCGCTGGTGTGCCTCGCGATCGCCGAGCCGGAGCGGAAGCTCTCGACCGCGAAGCCGGACCTCAAGAAGGACCTCGGGACGCTCGCGCGCTCCGCGCTCTACCGTCAGGGCGTGCTCGGGTACTGCGCCTACACGTTCGCCATCGGCGCGTTCTCGTACTGGGCCCCGAAGTTTCTCTACGCGCGCTACCACCTCGCGCTCGACGTCGCGAACTTCCGCTTCGGCCTCATCACCGTCGTCGCGGGCGTGATCGCCACGTTTCTGGGCGGGTTCTGGGCGGACCGGATGCGCCGCGGCATCACCGGGAGCGGCGCCGTGACGGCGAACGACGACGTCGTCCGCGGGCTGCTCCGCATCTGCGCCATCGGTAGCGCGATCGGCGCGCCGCTCGCGCTCGCGTGCTTTCTCTCGCCGAGCTCCGGGATCTTCTTCGTGCTCGTGTTCTTCTGCATCCTCGCGCTGTTCCTGAGCACCTCGCCGATCAACGCGGTGGTCCTCGGCGCCGTGCCGCCCGGGCTGAGGGCGAGCGCGATGGCGATCTCGATCCTCGCGATCCACCTGCTCGGGGACCTGTGGTCTCCGATGCTGGTCGGCGCGCTCGCCGATCGCGTGCCGTTCGAGCTGGCGATGATGCTGCTGCCGGTGGCGATCGCGGTGAGCGCGCTGGTGTGGTGGCCGCGGCGCCCGCGGCGGGTCGAGGAAGCCTGAAGCTTTCCCGGACCTGCGCGTTCTGCGATGCTCGTGCGTCATGGGCAATGGTCGTGTGGCGGAGCTCGAGGCCACGCTCGAGCGTGAGAAGCAGGAGCGCGCCGAGGCCGACGAGCGCGCGACACGCGCCAACGAGCGCGCGCGTCAGGCCGACGAGGCCTACCGCAAGCTCCAGCTCGAGCTGGTCGCGGCCAAGGACGAGGCGAGCGCAGCGCGCGACGAGGGCAAGCACCTCCAGGAGAAGCTGACCGCGTTCGAGGCCGACCTCGCGAAGCTCCGCGGTGCAGCGGCGATCAAGGCGGCTTCGGTCCCGCCCCCGAAGGCGCCGCCCGCGGCGACCGCGCCGGTGCTGCCGGCGGAGGTCTCGGCCCAGGTGGAGTCGATGCTGGCGCGCATCGCGGGGTTGCGCGAGATGCTGGCGACCGCCGCCATCGAGCTCTCGCAGCTGCACTCGGACGAGGTCGCGCTCGGCAAGAAGCGCAGCCGCGTGCTGTCGGACGCGTGCGCGCTCCTCGCGCGCGCGGTGGGCGCGACGGGGCAAGCGCCGCCGCCGATCCCGAGCGCGCTGCTGGAGTCGCGATTGACGATCGCGCCGGTGGTGGACATCTCCGAGGTGGCGGATCTGATCGAGTCGCTGCGCCCGCCGAAGACGCCCAAGGTGGAGTGAGCCGCGCCGGGGCATCGCGCCTCCCCGGAGCGCCGGCCGTCCTGCCTGCTAGGCTTGCATCCATGCGCCGGCGCAGCCTCCTCCTCGCGTGCGCGCTCCTCCCGCCGCTCCTCCCGCCGCTCCTCGCGATCGCCGCGCTCGCCGCCGCCTGCGGTGACGACTCCTCCCCCGCCGTCCCCACCACCACCGACGCTGCGCTCGACGCCTCCGCTCCCGAAGACGCTCCGCCCACCCCCGACGGCGGCGTCCGCCCCAAGGGCGGCCGGGTGCTGGGGGTGGGGATGCGGATCGATGACGTGCTGTTCCCGGAGAACGTGGTCGCGGCGCGCGACGCGGGGGCGAGGAGCATCAACGTCACGCTCGCGTGGGACGAGGTCGAGCGGCCCTTCGACGGCGGCGTTCCCGACGAGGACTCCGGCGATGCCGCGCCCACGCAGATCTTCAACGCGTCCATCCACGTCGCGAACCTCGTGCTCGATCAGGACGGCATGCAGGGGCTGGTCGCGCTTCCCGCGCTCGACGCGTTCGGCTCGCGCGCGCCGGCGGAGCTGCAGGCGCGGCCGCTCGACGACGGCGAGCTCGGCGCTCGCTACGACAAGCTCACCGACTACGTGCTGCGGTCGTTCCCCGACGCGGTCGTGAGCGCGATCCTCGTCGGCAGCGACGTCGACGTCGCGCTCGGTGACGACGCCGCGAAGCACGCCGCGTTCGCCACCTTCGTGGGCCGCGCCGCGGCGCACGTGCACGCCGTGGCGCCCAAGGTAAAGGTCGGCTTCACCGTCACCTCCGACGGCGTCGAGGCCAGAGCGTCGCGTTTCGCCGCGGCCTGGGCCTCATCCGACCTCGTCGGGGTCACGGTGCTGCCGATCGACGCCGCGGCGCGCGTGCGGTCGCCCGGCGAGATCGCGGCCGTCTTCGATCGCATCGTGCGCGCGGCGCCGCCGGGCAAGCCGATCGTCGTGCACGAGGCGGGCTTCCCCACCGCCGTCGCCTGCGGCAGCGACGAGGCGACGCAAGCCGCGTTCGTGAGCGCGGTCTTCGCGAGCTGGGATCGCCACGCGGATCGGATCCCGGTCCTCGCCTTCCGCGAGCTCCTCGACTCCGATGACGACGTCGTGAGGGCCCGCGCCGCCCGCGCGGCCCGCGCGGACGCGCCTTTCCTCGCGTTTCTGGGCTCCCTCGGCCTCCTGGCGAGCGACGGCCGCGGAAAGCAGGGATGGAGCGCCTTTTCTCGCGCGACGAAGGCCCGCAGCTTCTGAAGAAGTCTGGCCCTGCCCACGTCGCAACGCGCCTAGATCGCGGAGAAATTCTTTCGTGCTTCCAGCGCAAGGTCGGTTGACCTACGAGGCGGGAGTCGGGTACTGAACAGCCCTCGTTTCGCCCCCTTGCCGATGCTTTTCTTCACAGGTACCGCCCGATCGCTGACGCGAGTCCTCGCGTTCCTGGGCGCGGTCGCGGCGCTGGGTGCCCTGCTCTTTGCGGGGATGAGCGCCGCGCCGCGCGCCGCGCGGGCGCAGCAGGTCGACGCGGGCGCCCCCGCGGACGCCGGCGCGAGGCCGCGTCCAAACGCCTCGGACGCCGGGCCGGCCCCCGCGAAGACCGATCCCGCGGGCGACGCCGATGCGGGCGCGCCGCAGGCCCCCAGCACGCAGGCCGCCGGGCCGACCATCAACATCCCGCCCAGCGAGGCCGAGAAGGCCGAGGGGCAGCCCATCCTCCGCATCGACATCAGCGGCAATCGCCGCGTCGCGAAGGACGACATCGTCAGCTACCTGCGGCAGAAGCCGGGCAACCTCTTCAAGGTCGACAACCTCGCGAGCGACGTCCGCGCCCTCTGGGACTCGGGGTTCTTCGACGACGTCGAGGTCGACATGACCCGCGAGGACCGCGGCGTCATCCTCCGTTTCTTGGTGCGCGAGCGGCCGAACATCAAGGCCATCGAGTTCGAGGGCAACAGCGAGATCGAGAACGACAAGCTGCTCGAGGCCATCGAGCTCAAGCCGAACACGATCCTCAGCGTGCCCGCGGTCCGCCGCAGCGTGCAGAAGATCAAGGATGCCTACGCCGAGAAGGGCTACTTCCTGGCCGACGTCGAGAGCACGGTCGATCCGCAGCGCGACAACGAGGTGGTCATCAAGTTCAAGATCACCGAGCACTCGCCGGTCACGGTTCGGCGCATCACCTTCGTAGGCAACTACGGTGTCCCTGACGACGACCTGCGCGCGGTCATGCAGACCGGCCAGGGCTCGATCTTCTCGTTCGGCTCGGGCGGCCCCTACCGCCAGGACGTCTTCGAGCGCGACGTCCTCCTGCTCAACGCCCTCTACTACGACAAGGGCTACATGAACGTGCAGGTCGGGACCCCGCGCGTCATGCTGACGCCCGACCGCGAGGGCATCGAGCTCGCGCTCGCGATCCGCGAGGGACCGCGCTTCAAGATCCGCCAGCTCAAGATCTACGAGCGCGATCTCGACGGGAAAGAGATCGAGCCCCTCGGCGGACGCCGCGCCCTCCGTCAGCTCGTCCGCGCGAAGAGCGGCGACTACTTCAACCGCGCCGAGCTGGTGAAGGACCTCCAAGCGGTCCGCACGCTCTACCGCGACGGCGGCTACGCGAACATGGAGGCCGAGCCTGAGACCGAGCTCGATCCCGTGAAGCGCGAGGTCGACATCGTGATCCCGATTCGCCGCGGACCGCTGGTCCACGTGGAGCGCATCGAGGTCAAGGGCAACACCAAGACGCGCGACAAGGTGCTTCGCCGCGAGATGGAGATCGAGGAGGGCAACCTCTTCTCCGAGACGAAGCTCGAGGACTCGAAGCGCCGCATCGTCGCGCTCGGTTACTTCGAGCGCGTCGACGTCTCGACCGAGCAGGGCTCGAGCCCCGAGACCATCAACATCAACTTCGAAGTGACCGAGCGACCAACGGGTACGTTCCAGGTCGGCGCCGGCTTCTCGAGCATCGAGAATTTCATCGCTACCGCACAGATCCAGCAAGCGAACCTCTTCGGCAACGGTCAGTCGCTCGCGCTCCAGGCGCAGGTCTCCGGGCTCCGGCAGCTCATCTCGATCCGCTTCTTCGAGCCGTACTTCCTCGACTCGGATTGGTCGTCGTCGGTCGAGCTCTACGACAACCTGCTCGTCTTCCCCGACTTCGCGCGGCAGACCATCGGCGGCGCGCTCACGTTCGGTTACGCGCTCGTTCAGCCGTGGCTACGCATCGGCGTCACCACCACCGTGCAGCAGGACAGCATCGACACGCAGCAGGTGAACACCTTCTTCGGGTCGACCTCCGGCTTCGTGAGCGTGTTCCAGCGGCTCCCGCTGGCGAACCTCTTCAGCGCCGGGCGGACCATCTCGCTGCGCCCTGCCATCACCTACGACACGCGGAACAACCGCCTCTTCCCGTCGTCCGGCATCTATCTCCAGGCCTCCACCGAGCTCGCGTCGAGCGCGCTCGGCTCGGAGCTCGAGTTCCTCCGGCACGAGCTCATCGCGCGCTTCTACTACCCGCTGTTCGGGCAGGGCGAGCAGCCGGGCTCGGGGTTCATCCTGAAGATGAACAACAAGCTCGGCATCATCACCAGCCCGCTCAGCCAGGGAGTGCCCATCTTCGCGCGCTACTTCCTCGGCGGCATCCTCGACGTGCGCGGCTATCGCTTGCGCACCCTGGGCCCGCGGCTCCCGCTGAACTCCTCGCTGGACGTGAACGCGCCGCCCATCCCCAACGGCGCGAACATCGGCGGCAACGTCCAGTACTATTCGAACCTGGAGCTCGAGTTCCCGATCATCGACAAGGTCGGTATCCGCGGCGTCGTGTTCACGGATGCCGGCAACACCTGGAACACCGAGCAGCTGTTCTGCAAGACCACGCCCGCGCCCCAGTTCTCGAACCTCGTGAGCCCCTGCTTCGACAGCGGGAGCCTCGGTCTCCTCCGCTGGTCGTCGGGCTTCGGCATCCGCTGGTTCTCGCCGCTCGGCCCGCTGCGCTTCGAGTGGGGCTTCCCGCTCAACAAGCTCAGCTACGAGGAGTCCTCGGTCTTCGAGTTCACCATCGGCAACTTCTTCTAGTTGGGGGCTTCG
>JAYTBL010000967.1:0-6715 GCA_043736975.1 Polyangiaceae bacterium | reverse complement strand
CGATACCGACCCCAGCGCGCGCGGCGACCTCCTCCTGCCGAAGGCTGCGAAGAAGCCGCAGCTGCCGCGCGCGCTCCCCGACCCCAAGGAGGGTCTCGCGAAAGCTCGGCATATAATCAATCACAAATAAAGTTTGATGGTCATCAGGACGATTAAACAATCGTATTCGATTGCTTGAGATCGGAGCCCCAAGTGGACTCCACGCGTGCGAGTACTCGGACACGCTGCGCGCACCCTGAAGTGTCCTCAGAGTTCGTGGTCGGCCAGGGCCCGAAGCGCACCCTGACCACCCGCGACGCGCAGCACGAGTACGTGTTCACGGAGCGCTGACGTCTGTCTGCGCTCGTCGCGTGTTGCGCCTTTCTCAGCGGGGGCGCGTGCGCGTGGTCGCGCCGAGGTCGAACCGGGGGCCCGTCGGGGAGGCCGCGAGCTGCACGTCGGGGGCGCGTCCGCCTTGCACGCGGATGGCGCCCACC
This sequence comes from Polyangiaceae bacterium, assembly GCA_043736975.1. GTDB lineage: Bacteria > Myxococcota_A > Polyangia > Polyangiales > Polyangiaceae > Labilithrix. The sequence goes on along the minus strand of JAYTBL010000967.1, from coordinate 6,239 downwards.
ACCCCGCAGCGCATCGTGCGGGTCATCGTGCGGGCGGGGATCTCGCCGAGCTTCGGAGGATGCTGCAGGAGCTCGCTCGCGCTACCGGAGTTGTCGGCGGTGGCGAGCGCGACCATCGCGGCGAAGCTGCCCGGCGCGAAGGGGCGCACCACGTCGAGCGCGAGCGTGTTGCGTCGCGCGCCTCGAAGCGGGGAAGCCCTGCCGGGACACGTCCCGTGACACGTCTCGGCCTCGAGCGCTCCGTTCGTCGGTATCGAGTCGTGGGCCCAGTGGAGGCACCACTGCGCCTGAGGGGCACCAAGTGCCTTTGCCGTAGGCCCTCGAGCGTGTTGCGGGCGGTTCGGCCACGGCCACCCGCGGATGCCGCGGCGGCGCGCGAGCGCTGCGCACGACTCTTGCGTCGGGCGCTCACATGCACGCCTCCACACTCCGCCGACTCGCCCTCGTCCTCGCCGCAAGCAGCGTGGCCGTCGCCGCCGCGTGCTCCGACGATGCCGCGCAGGTTCCCATCACCGGTGCCGGTGTCGACGCCGATGCGGCAACGGACGCCGCGCCTACGACTCCTGAGCCCGCCTCTGAAGCTGCGGCTCCGGACTCGACCGTTCCAACGCGCGCCGTCACGTTCTCCTATCGTCCGTCGTGGAAGGGCGTGAAGTCCGTCGAGGTGCTGGGGGCGTTCGGTCAGGTCACCGACTGGACGCTGGCGTTCGTCACCCTCACCGATGACGGGACGGGGACATTCACCGCCACCGCCCCCGCGGTCGCGGTCGGTCACCACCTCTACGTCTTCAAGGTGACAGGGGATGAAGCCGCGGGCGGCGCCGCCAAGGCAGACACCCTCGAGCGCTTCGCGATCGATCCGTCGAATCCGGCGTTCGTCGTGTGTCCCGAGGCCTCTCCGGCGTCCAGCGCATCCGGCAACCCGTGCTCGGACCTCACTGTTCCGCAGCCCGCAGCAGCGCCGGTCTTCCACGCGCGCGGGGTCGTGCAGTCCGCGGGCGCGCCGATCGCTGGATACCTCGTCGAGCTCGAGCGCGACGAGCCGCAGGGGCACCACATGTTCGCGAACCGGACGACCACCAAGGCCGACGGAACGTTCGACCTCGCGGCTGCCCCGGGGACGTACCGGTTCGAGGTGCTCCATCCGACGTTCTACAAGATGACCGATGCGCAGCGAACGAACCCCGAGACGTTCGCTGCGGTGAGGCGCTCGATATCCTCGGAGATCCTCATCGACGCGGACACGATGATCAACGCGGCGGAGGTCTCGTACACGGGGTACGCGGCAATGTCCCCGCGCGGCACGGCGACCCTTCCGACGTCGTTCTCCTTCACCGCTGCTGCGGGTACCAAGGCGCGCGCGGCGGTCTACGGACCGGGCAACCAGATCGGTGACCCTTGGTGGGTCGGGACCGCGACGAGCAACGAGTTCGACGGCGGCTTCAACACCAGCAAGGCGCCCGATGGAGGCGCCGTGAAGGCGGCTGCGACCTACGCGTGGGGAACGCAGCAGACCTATCCGAAGCCGGATGGTGGCGCGCTGAGCTGGACTGCGCAGAGCATGGTCCTCCCCATCCAGTGGCCCTGACCGAGACGAGCGAAGCCATGACCACTCGAAGCACACCAGTCTGGCTGCTCGTCAGCCTCGCGGTCGGGATCGGCTGCTCGTCGAGCACGAGCGAGCCTCCGCCAGACGCGCCTTCCACGCTCACGCTCATGCCTGTCGCGTGGAATCCCTCGAAGCTGGATTTCGGTACGGTGCAGGCCGTCGCCGAGCAAGACAAGTCCGTCCTGGTGTTCGGCACGAAGGGCGTCGACGTGCTGACGAGCGGGTCACTCGTGCGCTCAGACGAGAGCGTCACCGCCTGGAAGTCGGCGGCGGTGGTCCCTTCGTCCAACGGTCTGTCGACATGGACGGTGGGCATCGACGAGAGCGGTCATGTGCTGCGCATCTCCGACGAGGGGACGCCCGAGGACGTGAGCGATCGCTATGGGCTCGCCGCCGACAGGGTGCTCGGCGTGATCGCGGGCGCGGGTCGGGTCGCGTTCCTCCTCGAGAGTGGAGTCGCGATGAGCGACGGCGCGAACGTCACGCGCTTCAAGGTGCCGGCGCGCGCGGTGGCCGCGAGCGGGAGCGCCGTGGCACTCGCGGACAGCACCGCGATCCGGATCTTCGACCAGGGCAAGGAGCTCGACGTTCCGCTGGCCGACGTGCAGCTCGTCGCCTACGACGGCGCCGGGACGCTTATGGCCGCAACGAGCCACGCGCTCTATCGCGTGGCCGACGGGTCGGCTTCGCTCGTTCACGACGCGGGCTCGCGAACGATTCACCAGCTCGCCAGCGCTGGTGCGAACGTCTGGCTCAGCCTCGACGGTGATCTCTTGCTCTGGCAAGGCGGGCGCGTCGCTGTCGCGGCGGGCGGCACCCTCGCTCCGGACGCGCGCCTCGTCGGCTCGGCCTCCGGGGACGTGTGGGTCATCTCCGCGGGCGAGCTCCTGCGGTGGGGCGCCCAGGCGGCTGCCGGCGGCGACGAGGGGACGTGGAACACGACCGTCCAGCCTGTCTACGCGTCCGTGTGCAGCAACTGTCACAGCCCGCCGGGGAGCGGAAAGAGCTCGTCGAACATCGACCTCTCCACGTACGCGGCGTGGGATGCGCGCCGCTCGAGCGTGTACCTGCGCGTCGTCACGCAAGCAGGCTCCGCATCGCAGATGCCGCCGCCGAGCTCCGGCTTTCCCGTCACCGACACGCAGCGCTCGGCCATCCAGTCATGGGCCAAGCCATGAGCCGCTCCACTCTCCGCAGGTCCAACATGCCCAGGCTCTCCTCGACGCTCGCGCTCGCGCTCACCGCAACCCTCGCAGCCGTCGCGGCCTGCAGCAGCAGCGAGGACGCCGCCGCGCCCGCCCCGCCACCGCCGCAGGCGCTCGAGCCGACGAGCGAGCCGCTTCCGATCGAGACCTCGCCGCCCGCGGTCTACGTCGCGAAGGTCAAGAACATCCTGCTCGGCCTCCCTCCGACCGACGAGGAGGTGAAGGCCGTCGAGAGCGACCCGGCGAAGCTCGCCTCGCTCATCGACGAATGGATGAAGCTGCCGCAGTACGAAGCGAAGCTGCTCCGCTTTTTCCAGCTCACCTTCCAGCAAACCCAGGTCGACGGGGTCGACTTCAACGATCAGGCGTTCCCCGAAAAATTCTCGACCAACAAGGCCACCACTCCGCTCGTCGTCCAGAACGCCACGGAGAGCTTCGCGCGCACGGTCGTCGAGATGACCGCGAAGGGGCATCCGCTCACCGAGGCGATGACGACCCGCGAATTGATGATGACCCCGGCGCTCATGGAGCTCTACGCATGGCTCGACGCCTGGCAGGTCGACGACGCGGGCAAGCTCACCGATCGCTTCCAGGTCGCGAACCCCGACGCGACCATCACCGTGACGTCGGCGGGGCCGATTCCGGCCCGCGAGTCGTTCGACCCGGCGAGTCCGAAGTACCTCCACTTCTACGACCCGAACCTCGCGGCCTACGACAAGAACGACCCCGGCTGCTTCGTCGACCCGGTGGTCTACGACAAAAAGAACCACGGCAATCTGGGCTTCGCTCTCCAGAGGGTTCTGCAGGGGTCGCTCGACGGTCGCAAGAGTCCGCTCGGCGGCAAGTGCCCGAACATCAGCGGCTCGGCCGCAACACAGCTCGACGGCGACGACTTCACGGCCTGGAAGCTGGTCACGATCCGCGCGCCGAAGGCGGGCGAGAAGGTGACCGATTTCTACGACCTCCCGAAGCTGCGCGCCGCCTCCGAGCTCGTCGTGCGCATCCCGCGCGTCGGCTTCTTCAGCACGCCCGCCTTCTTCGCGAACTGGGCGACCAACACGAGCAACCAGATGCGCGTCACGATGAACCAGGCGCTCATCGTGGGCCTCGGCGCGCAGGTCGACGGCACCGATCCAACGCATCCTGCCACCACCCCCGGGCTCGACGCGACACATGCGGGCGCGCCGGCGTGCGTCGCATGCCACCAGACGCTCGACCCGACGCGGTCGATCTTCGCCGCTTCGTTCTCGTGGAACTACCACCTGCAGACCGATACGGCCCTCACGAGCCAGCCAGGCATGTTCCAGTTCCAGGGCGTCACGAAGCCTGTGACCTCGCTCGACGACTTCGGCAACGTCCTCGCGACGCACCCCTTGTTCGGGCAGGCCTGGGCCCAGAAGCTCTGTTACTACGCGAGCTCGCGGAAATGCGATGCCGCCGACCCTGAGTTCCAGCGTGTGGTCGACGCCTTCAAGAGCTCGGGCTTCTCCTGGAGCACGCTCGTCCGCGAGCTGCTCTCCTCACCGATCACGACCAACGCGCGGGCGACCAAGACGCTCGCCGACCAGGGCGAGGTCGTCGCCGTGGCGCGCCGCGATCACCTGTGTGCGGCCTTGAATGTCCGCCTTGGTTTCGATGACGTATGCGGGCTGATCACGGCGCCGGAGGGCAAGCGCAAGCAGGCCGTCGCGCTCAACATCCAGCAGCTCGTCGCCGGTCTCCCCTCCGACGGGTACGGGCGTGGCTCCGTCGCCCCGGTGCTCCCCAACGAGCCGAGCCTCTTCTACCGCGCGGGAACCGAGAACATCTGCGCGTCGATCGCGCAGCTGGTCGTCGATCCGACGGTCAAGCAGGACCCGAGCACCAAGCAGTGGTCGGGCGCGCAGCCGGACGCGGCGATCGCAGACTTCGTCCACAGCGTCATGGCGCTCACGCCGTCGGATGCGCGCGCGCCGCTGGCCATCAGCGTGCTCCAGAAGCACTTCAGGGCCGCGGTCGCGACCGGTGCAACGGCGTCCGACGCGCTTCGATCGACGTTCGTCGTCGCGTGTCTCGCGCCGTCAGCCATCTCGGTGGGACTCTGAGGAGATTTGCGATGATCACTCGCCGTCAAGCACTCAGGTCGACGCTCCTCGGAGCGGGCATCACCGGACTCCGCGCTCTCGCCACGGGGCTGCCTGCGGCGCTCCTCCTCGATCCGCGGAGGGCGCTCGCTGCCGCGCCTCCCGTCTGCACGGCGGCCGCGAAGGCGCAGTTCGTGATCTTCGCCACGTCGGGCAACGGTGACGCGATCAACGCGAACGTGCCCGGCACGTTCGCGGACCCGGGCATCTATCACAGCAAGGATCCGCGGATGGCGCCTGCCAAGCTCACGCTGGCGGGGCAGTCGTACACGGCGGCGACGCCATGGACGCAGCTTCCCCAGGACGTGCTCGATCGCACCACGTTCTGGCACCTGATGACGAACACCCCGATCCATCCGAAGGAGCCCGACGTGCTCAGGCTGATGGGGGCGACGGAGGCCGGCGAGATGCTCCCGTCGATCCTCGCGCGGCACCTCGCGCCCTGCCTGGGGACCATCCAGTCCCAGCCGATCAGCCTCGGCGCAACGTCGCCGAACGAGGGCCTCAGCTACGCCGGACAGGCGCTGCCGATCATCCCGGCCCTCGCGCTGAAGGCCACGCTCACGAACCCCGCCGGTCCTCTGACGAACCTGCAGGCGCTGCGCGACCAGACGCTGAGCGAGCTCTACGGTATCTACAAGACCAGCGCGAACAAGGCGCAGCAGCAGTACATCGATTCACTCGTCACCTCGCAGGCGCAGGTGCGGGGCATCCGCCAGGATCTGCTGAACCAGCTCTCCTCGATCACGGACAACTCCGTGGCTTCGCAGATCACCGCCGCTCTGACGCTCATCCAGATGAAGGTCACGCCGGTCATCGCGATCCACATCCCCTTCAGCGGTGACAACCACCGCGACGTCGGGCTCGTGAGCGAGACCGAGGATACCGTCTCCGGAGTCGCGGCCATCGGTTCGCTCATGGCGCAGCTCAAGGCCGCTGGACTCCAGGATCAGGTCACGCTGATGTCGCTCAACGTCTTCGGTCGCACGCTGAACGGAAGCAGCGTCGACGGTCGCAGCCACAATCCGAATCATCAGGTGTCGTTCACGATCGGAAAGGGCTTCCGCGCCGGCGTGATGGGCGGAGTGGTGCCCGTGGACCGCGACTACGGCGCCCTCGCCATCGACTCGAAGACGGGAAAGGGCTCGGCGAGCGGCGACATCCCCGCACCTTCGACGCTGCCGTCGTTCGGTCGGACGATGCTCGCCGCGGTCGGCATGGGCGAGACCGACATCGCGCGGCAGATCAAGAAGGGCACCGTCATCACGGGCGGGCTCGTGTGAGCTCGAAGCTGGCGGGGGA
>JAYTBL010000966.1:0-2674 GCA_043736975.1 Polyangiaceae bacterium | reverse complement strand
GGACGTCGCCGGGCTTGGCGCCGGTGGCCTCGTGGATGGCCGCGCGCATTTCCGGGGCGATGGTCTTGGCGAGCGGCGACTGCGTCCAGGTGCCGTCGTCGGCGATCTTGGCACGGGCAAGACCCTTGGAGCCCATCCCCTTGACGAATTCTTCGAGCTTATCCGTTTCGGCACGCGACAAGTTGCCGCTGGCCGGAATGACTAGGACCTTGACGATTTCCGGGGGCAGATCCCGACGATAGGTGCCGTCTTTGAATTTGTCGGAGATGGTTTTCCAGAACGGGATGCCGCCGCCGTCGTGGGCGATGACCACGTCGGTGAGGTCGGTGTGCGGTAGATCGAAGCGCAGATCCGGCTTGTCGTTGCCGTACCGGGTCATCGACTCGTCGAAATCGAGCTCTGGAAACTGCCCGCTCGGAAAGAGCGTGTGCAGGTCAATCCCGAGGACGGTTTTCCAGATCTGGAAGACAAGACCCTCCATCAGACGGAAGATGTCGCTCTGCGAGACGAAGGACAGCTCCACATCGATCTGCGTGAACTCGGGCTGGCGATCGACGCGCAGCGCCTCGTCGCGGAAGCACTTCACGATCTGGAAGTAGCGGTCGAAGCCGGCCACCATGAAGAGCTGCTTGAAGAGCTGCGGGCTCTCGGCGAGCGCGTAGAACTTGCCGGCGTTCATGCGGCTGGGGACGAGGAAGTTCCGCGCGCCGCCGGGCGTGTACTTCACCATGAAGGGCGTCTCGAGCTCGAGGAAGCCATTGGTGTCGAAGTAGTTGCGCACCGTCTGGTGGATGCGATGGCGGATCTTGAGTGATTTCTGGAGCGGCGAGCGGCGGAGATCGAGGTAGCGGTACTGGAGGCGTTTCTCCTCGCCGGTGTCGATCTCGTCGGCGATCTCGAAGGGCGGCGTGTCGGCCTTGTTGAAGACCACCATCTCGCTGGCGCGGATCTCGATCTCGCCGGTGGGGATCTTCGGGTTCTTGTTGCCTCCCCGGCTGATGACCGTGCCGCGCACGCCGATGACCCACTCGGTGCGAACCGCCTGCGCGCGCTGGTAGGCGTCCTTCGCGAGATCGCCGCCGCCGCCGGTCGTGGGGTCGAAGACGATCTGCGTGATGCCGTCGCGGTCGCGCAGGTCGAAGAAGACGCAGCCGCCATGATCGCGATAGCTCGCCACCCAACCGAAGAGGACGACCTCCTTGCCTTCGTCGGTCGCGCGGAGATCTGCGCAGCGGTGGGTGCGTTTCAGCTCGTCGATGAAGCGTGCCATGGTGGCCGGATATAGCACGGTGGCCTGCGGGGTTGGGGTAGGCCTGCGCGTCGCGGCGGCCCGAAACTTTCCATTGCCGCAGCGCGCCTGTAGGGTCGCCAGTCTCGTGGTGGAGACTCGCTGGACGCGGTTCGATCAAGCTCTGCTCGCCGGCTGCGCGCTCATTCCGGCGTCGCTCGCCGCCGCCGGAGTGACGTCCGCCGCGCCCGCCTCGCACGACGAGGGGCTCGTGCGTACCGTCGCGCTGGGGTGGACCGGCATCTTTCGCGGGCTCGACGTGATCGTCGCGGCGCCCTTCCTCGCGCTCCCCGTCGGGACGCGCGCGCTCCGCGTGAGCCTGGCGAGCGCCGTGATCGCTGGGGTCTGCGGGGCCATCGGGTTCGTGGTCGCGCGCGCGCTGGTGGCGGCGGTGCGGCCGGCGGCGGAGGCGCCGCGGCTCCTCGCGGCCGTGGCCTCGGCCCTGGTCCTCGCGGGGGTGCTCGCGCCGGTCTGGCAGGCCGAGGCGACCGCGCCCGGAGGCACGGTGACCGGCGCGCTGCTGGTGCTCGCTGCGATCGCGATCGGGCAGCAAGGGTACGCGCGCGCGGAGGCCGATCCGGACAGCGACGCTCGCCCGGTCTGGCGATCGATGGCGCTCGTCGTCGGGCTCGCCGCCGCGTACGAGCCGCTCGTCCTTGGGGCGTCGGTGGTCGCGCTCGCGCCGTGGATCCATGGCCTCCTGCGCCTGAAGGAGCGGAAGCAGAGCGAGCTCATCGATGCGCTCCCGGCCTTCGCGCTCGGCCTCGCGCCGCTGGCTATCGCCGCCGCGCTCGCGCGGCGCGCGCCGGAGCTCGCGATCGCCGCGTCGAAGACGTTCGCGTCGCCGCTCGGGGAGCGCGCCGGGGTGAGCGTCGCGTTCGGGCCTTGGGCGCTGGCCGAGATCGGCTACGTCATCCTCGTCGCCGCTTTGGCAGGCGCCGTGCTCACCGCGCTGGTGCCGACCGCGCGGCGCCTCCTCTCTTCAATGCTCGGCGTGCTCGCGGTGGGCTGGCTCGCGCTCGCGCTCCAGGCGCCGAGCGGCCCGTGGCACACCGCGGCGCCCATCCTCGCTGCGACCTTGGTGCTGCACGTCCTCGCGGCGGTGGCGCTCGCCGCGGCGGTGGTGGCGATCAGCACCGCGCGGGTGCCGTTCGCGCAGGCGAGCGCGGCGCTGGTCGTGGTCCTCGAGCTCGTCCTGCCGGTCCGCGCGGCGGACGAGACGCTCGGTCGTCGCGAGGCGCGCGCCTTCGATGCTTCCTCGGTGTGGACCGAGGTGGCCTGGGGCGCGGCGCCCACCGCGGCGGTGCTCCTGGTGGCGACGCCAGAGGCGATGCGTCGCATCGCAGCGGCGCGCGCGGTCGGGCAGATGCGCGCGGATCTCCTGGT
>JAYTBL010000965.1:0-6740 GCA_043736975.1 Polyangiaceae bacterium | reverse complement strand
TCTACGGGTCGATGGACGGCGCGATGAAGTTCGTGAAGGGCGACGTCATCGCGTCGCTCATCATCACCGTCGTCAACATCCTCGGCGGCCTCGCGATCGGCGTCGGGCAGAAAGGCATGCCCGCGGTCGACGCGCTGAAGCGTTACGGCCTGCTCACGATCGGCGACGGCCTGGTCTCGCAGATCCCCGCGCTCGTCCTCTCGACGGCGGCGGGCGTGCTCGTCACGCGCGTCGCGAGCGAGGAGCCTGACACCCCGCTCGGCGAGGAGCTCGCCGGGCAGCTGTTCGGGCAGCCCAAGGCGCTCAAGGTGGCCTCGGGGTTCGTGCTGCTGCTCGCCATCGTCCCCGGCCTCCCCGCGCTGCCGTTCTTCGTGATCGCGGTGGCGATGTTCCTCATCGCGCGTGCGCGCACGCGGCAGATGGCGAAGGACGACCAGCGGGACGCTACCGAGCCGCATCCGGTGGCCTCGGGCGGCGCGCGGCGCGAGTCGTCCTTCGTGCCGATGGTCGTGCCGTGGAGCATCGAGGTCGCGCCCGATCTCGCGCACCTGCTCGAGGATGGCGTGAGCACCGACGGCAGCGCGCGCGAGAGCCTGCGGGCCGCGGCGCTCGGACTCCGGGACCGCATCTTCGGCGAGCTCGGCGTTCCCCTCCCCTTGCCGCGCGTCCGGTCCGCGACCGGTCTCCCTGCGCGGAGCGCGGTCATCTCGCTCTTCGAGGTGCCCGCGCGGGTCATCCCGATCGCGCCGGACACGGCCGACGGTGACGCGGTGCGCCTCGTCAGCGAAGCGGCGGCCGATCTCCTGCGCGCGCGCGGCGCGGACTTCCTCGGTCTCGCCGAGACGCAGCGCCTGCTCGACGAGCTCGAGCAGCTGGCGCCCGCGACGGTGCGCAACGTGGTGCCGAAGCCGGTGAGCCTCACGCTCCTGACCGATGTGCTGCGGAGGCTCGTGGAGGAGCGCGTCTCGATCCGCGATCTGCGCGCGATTCTCGAGGCGCTGGCCGGCGTGGCGGGCACCGAGAAGGATCCGCTGAACCTCACCGAGCTGGTACGCGCGCAGCTGCGGCGCGCGCTCACGTTCCGCCTCACCCGCGGCGCGAACCAGCTCGGCGTCGTGCTCATCGATCCCATGATCGAGGACACCGTGCGCCGCGCCGTCACGCGCACCCCGGCCGGCGCGTTCCTCACCTTGGCGCCCGCCGCCGCGCGCGATGTGGTCGCGGCGCTCCGGCGCGCGGTGGGGGAGGCGTCCGCGCAGGGGGGCGCGCCGAGCCCTGCGGTGTTCCTCACGCAGCCCGACATCCGCCGCTTCGTCCGCAAGCTCGTGGAGAGCGAGCTGCCCGACGCGATCGTGGTGAGCTTCGCCGAGCTGCTCCCCGAGGTCACGCTCCGGCCGCTGGCCCGCGCGAACCTCGCCGGGATCGGCTGAGGCTCACATCTTCTGGCGGACCATCTTGCGCGGGACGATCCCGAGGCGCATGACCGTCGCCTTGGCCTCGCGCTCGAGGAGCGGATGGACCTTCTTCTGGCCCACGAACATGCCGAGAAGGTGCGGATTGATCTCCGCGAGGCGCTTCACCGAGCGCGCGATGCCCTTGGAGTCGTTGACCGCGGCATAGGCAAATGCGCGTGAGCGCCAGAGCTGCGCGCGCATGTCGCCCATGTCGGGCGCCTCGGGGTTGAAGAGATCGAGCGTGTCGACCGCCTTGCGCCCGAGCCCGGTGCGCGCCCAGGCCTCGGCGGCGACGGCCGCGAACATGACGCGGGTCTTCGGCTCCTGCTGCTTGCCGAGATCGAGCTTGTCGACGAGCGCCCGGGCCTCCTGGGTCTCCCCCAGCGTGAGGTGGATCATCGCGCGCATCGCGCGGATCTGGCCGGCGATCGGCGCGAGCTCCTTGTCGAGGTTCACGGCCTCGAGGGTGGCGAGCGCGGAGCGAGGGTCGTCCTGCATCTGCAGCTGCGCCTTCGCGATGACGGCCTGCGTGTCGCCCTTCTTGAAGTCGGTGTCGAGCTTCTCGAGCGCGGCCTTGCGGCCCTCCTCGGTGTCGGCGCTCTTGAGGATGGCCCCGAGTGCCTGGGTCTTCTTCATGTACCGCTGCAGCCAGAGCAGCGCGACGATACCGGCGACGGTGAGCGCCCCGGCGACCGCGAAGCCGATCCAGTGGCGGACGATCAGCGCGATGATCCAGACGACGAGGACCAGCGCGCCCGCCCGCAGGTAGATCTTGTTGAGGTTGGTGGCCGGCTTCTCGGCCTCCTGCGGCTTCGAGAGCTCACGCAGCTCCGCCTGGACCTCGGTCTTCGACTTCTTCTTCTTGCGGTCGTTCAGCGAGCGATCGTTGAGCGAGCGCGGCGGCGGCCGCGAAGCCTTGGCGGTCGCCTCGGCAGCGCGGGTCGAGACCGGAGCCGCGTTTTCGTTCGTTTCAGAGGTGTCTTCGGTCTCGTCGCTGGCCACGGCTGCCTCCTACCGCGGGTAGGCCCGCAGAGCAAACCCGCTACTCGAGCGAGGGCGGGGCCACGCTGCTCACCGGCTCCTGGCTCATCTCGGGGTCGACCGCCTGGAGCCGGCTGCGGATGTGCGTGAAGACGCTCTGCGCGATCGACATGCAAGGGACCGCCAGGAGCGCGCCCACCGTATGAAAGAAGTGCTCGCCCACCAGCAGCGAGAAGATGACCAGCACCGGGTGAATCTTCGCTGCGTCACCCATGATCTTCGGGTTCAGCAGGTTCGCCTCGAGCTGGTGGATGCCGATGATCCACACCAGGACGAACGCCGCCGTGCCCACCGACTGCGTGAGCCCGAGCGCCACCGCCGGGATGGCGCTGATGATCGAGCCGAAGATCGGGATGAGGCTCAGCACCGTGGCCACGAGCGCGAGCACCGGCCAGTACTTGAGCCCCACGATCGCAAAGCCGATGGCCGAGAGCACGCCGTTCAAGAGGCAGATGATGAGCTGCCCGCGCACCACGCCCGCGAGCCCGCGGTCGACGCGCTGGAGGAGCTCGCGGAACGAGGGCCGCCACGAGGGTCGCACCAGCGACATGAAGAACGCCACGATTCGCTCGCGGGTGAGCATGATGTACGCCGCGAGCATCAGTGTGATGCCGAAGATGAAGATGACGCGGCTCACGCCAGCGATGATGTCGCGGCCGATCTTCACGATCTCCAGCGCGTTGTGCTGGGCATAGAGGAGGCTCTTGCCGGCGGCGTCGGCCACCATACGATCGAGGTCGAAGCCCGGCTCGTGGCCCTCGCGCAGCGGCTCGATGGTGTAGCCGCCGCCCTTCGCGGGCACGACGGAGAGCGGGGCGTTCAGCTCGATCGAGAAGGCGCCGTCGGGTCGCGGTCGCGCCACGAGCGTGCCCGGTGGATCGGGCGGGCCTTCGTCGCCTGGACCGCGCAGCCGTCCCGCGACCACCTCGGGGCCCGGCTCGCCGGGCTTCGCCTCCGCCGGGCCGAAGCCCGCGGCGCGCAGGCGCTGCTGGATCGAGGGCACCCAGACGGTGCGCACCGTGATCTGCAGCGCCGGCACCTCGCGGCGAAGGCTCGCGAGCTCCTGCCCGACGCGCGGCGCAGTGAAGCGGACGAACGTGCCTATCGCTCCGAGCACCACCAGGTAGACGAGGATGATGGCGGCCGCGCGCGGCACGCGCTTCCGCTCGACCCAGGCGACGAGCGGCGTGAGCAGGTAGGCCATCACCAGCGCCAGCACGAACGGCAGGATCACGGCATGCGCCGCGGCGATGATCCCGAGCGCGACGACGCCGCTCACGATCAGGAAGATCGTGTGCCGGCGCCGCGCCTCGCCGGCGCTCCGGTCGTCGAGGATCACGCGCCCTCCGGCGCGGGCGCGCGGGTCCCCGGGAGATCGGCGAACGCGCTGTGGAGGCGGCGCCACGAGTCATCGAGGTGCTCGGGCATCACGCGCACGTCGGCGAGCACGGGCATGAAGTTCGTGTCCCCCGCCCAGCGCGGCACGAGGTGGCCGTGGAGATGATCGGCGACGCCCGCCCCCGCCACCTTGCCGAGGTTGAATCCGACGTTCATTCCGCCGCACGCCGTGGCTCGCTCGAGGCGAACGGTGGCGTCGCGCAGGAGCTCCATGAGCGCCCCGTACTCCGTGGCCTCGAGGTGCTCGAGCTTCGCGACGTGCCGGCGCGGGGCGACGAGCAGGTGCGACGCCGCGAACGGATAGCGGTTCAGGCAGACGAACGCGTGCGGCTGCACGAGGACGACGAGGTTCTCGCGGTACTTCGCCTCGTCCTCGGGGATCCTGCACAAGAAGCAGCCCTGCTGCGGGCTCTGCCCGAGCAGGTACTCCATGCGCCACGGCGCCCAGAGAGGGGTCGACATCGCGGCGGACCTTAGCAGCCTCTCGCCGATTTTCGTCAGAGGGGGTGACAAAACGCCAGCGGCGGCGCGCTCTCTCGAGCGCGCCGCCGCAAGCGGGATTCACGAAGTCAGAAGCGAGCGCTCAGCCCTCTTCCTTGTCCTCGTCGGCTTCCTCGGCGGCCGGCTCTTCAGCCTTGGCAACCTTTTCGCCCTTCTTCTCCTTCGCGACCAGCTTCTCGCCCATCTTCTGCTTGATGAGCTCGCCGATCGACGTCGCCTTGCCGCCGTCCGCATCGCCACCAGCGCTCTTGCCCTTGGGCGAGACCGACTGGCTCTTTTGCGGAGCCGACTTCTGCGAGCCACCCTCACCGATGCGCATCGACAGCGTGAGCCGGCGATCCTGCGAGTCGATGTTGGCAATCTCTGCGTTGATGGCGTCACCGATCTCGTAGGGAACGGCCTCACCGGCCTCGTTCTTCTTCTCGACCAGCTCGTTCGACGGGACGTGAGCCTCGACACCCTCGCGGATGCGGACGAACACGCCGTAGTCGACGACGGAGACCACCTTCGTGTCCACGACCTTGCCGGGCGGGAACTCGTTGAAGATGTTCGGCCAGGGATCGTCGAAGAGCTGCTTGATGCCGAGGGAGACCTTTTTCTCGTCGTGGTTGATCGAGAGGATGATCGCTTCGACGTCGTCGCCCTTGTGGTGGAGGTCGGCCGGGTTGTTGACCTTGGCCGTCCACGACAGGTCGCTCTTGTGGACCATTCCGTCCACGCCTTCTTCGATGCCGATGAAGACGCCGTAGTCGGTGATGCTGCGGACCTTGCCGCCGATCTTGTCACCGGGAGAGTACTTCTCTGTGAAGAGCGTCCAGGGATCGGGCTCGAGCTGCTTGAGGCCGAGCGAGATGCGCTTGGCCTTGGCGTCGACCTCGAGGACCTGACAGTCGATCTCCTGGCCCACTTCGAGCAGCTTCGACGGGTGCTTGACCTTCTTGGTCCAGCTCATCTCGCTGACGTGGATGAGGCCTTCGACACCCGGCTCCAGCTCCACGAAGGCGCCGTAGTCGGTGATCGACATGACCTTGCCGTGGACCTTCTTGCCCGGCGGGAACGCCTCTTCGGCGTGGCTCCAGGGATCTTCCTGGGTCTGCTTCAGGCCGAGGCTGACGCGCTCGGTCTCGGGGTTGTACTTGAGGACCTTGACGGTGACCTCGTCACCCACCTTGAAGAGCTCTTCGGGGTGGTTGACGCGTCCCCAGGACATGTCCGTGATGTGGAGGAGGCCGTCGATGCCGCCGAGGTCCACGAACGCACCGTACTCGGTGATGTTCTTGATGACGCCGCGGACGACCTTGCCCTCCTCGAGGGTCTCGAGGGTCTTGGTCTTCTGCTCGTCGCGCTCCTTCTCGAGGAGCACGCGGCGCGACAGGACGATGTTGCCGCGCTTCTTGTTGAACTTGATGACCTTGAATTGGTAGGTCTGCCCGATCAGCTTGTCGAGATTGCGGATGGGCCGGAGGTCCACCTGGGAGCCGGGGAGGAACGCCTTCACGCCACCCTTGATGGTGACCGACAGGCCGCCCTTCACACGCTGGCTGATGGTGCCTTCGATGAGCTCGTCGCGCTCGCACGCGCCAGAGATCTCATCCCAGACCTTCATCTTGTCCGCCTTCTCCTTGGAAAGCGTGACCAGCCCGTCGTCGTTCTCGCGGCTCTCGATGTAGACGTCGATCTCGTCGCCCGCCTTGACGGTGACCTGACCGGCCGCATCGTGGAACTCGCTGAGGGAGATCATTCCCTCGCTCTTGCCGCCGATGTCGATGATGACATTGTCGCGCTGCACGACGACGACGATGCCCTTGACGATCTCGCCCTCTTTGCCGAATCCACCCGCGCCGGCCTGTGCCGCGTCGCCGATGCTCGCTTCGAAGAGGGCCGCGAAGGAATCCATTCCCCCGCCCTGCTCTTGTACGGTTTCAGTGGCCATGTTTCGTTGAATCAGCCTCGTGTCGCCCTGGTCCTGTTGAACCAAGGCGCCTTTCTCCCCTTTTTAGGGGGATTCCGGGTGTAGCTCAGCGCCGAAACGCTGTCAAAGGCCGCCAGGTTGGGGCTTCGCCCCCCTCGCGTCGCGAGCCGCGGGGAGCCGTGAAAGGACGCAAGCGTCGGCGAACATCTGGCACGCGTCGAGCGACGAGAGGACCCCGACGAGGCGCTGCTCCTCGTCCTCCACGATCGCGAAGTCGATGCGCTCGTCGAACATCTTGCGGAACACGTGCTCGAGCGACGCCGTTCTCCGGATGCGGTGGAGCTCGTCGGTGCCGACCAGCCGCGCCGCGTGGGCGGCGGAGGCCTGGTCGACCTGCCGGTAGACGATCTCCGCGACGCGGAGGTCGCGCTCGG
>JAYTBL010000964.1:0-6755 GCA_043736975.1 Polyangiaceae bacterium | reverse complement strand
CGCGACCACGAATGGGTGCGCCTGGTCCTGCCGCTCGAGCAGCGCTCGTACGTCGTGCCGCGCGATCAGTACGTCGTCGATCAGACGGTGATCGTCGGCGACCAGGCGGTCGACGTGGACGAGCACTTCGTGCGCTCGATCACGATCGGCGGCGTCGAGCTCGCGCGCGGCGCGCGCGGCGAGGCGTTCCGGTTCCACGGCGCGAGCTGAATCATTGCGTCTCCGAGGAGATCGCCCGCTTCAGCTCGAGGAGCCGCTCCTTCACGTGCTGGAAGCGCTTGCGGAGGCGCGCGGCCTCGCGCTTGAGGCCCTCCTCGTCGAGGGCCGCGGCGTCCTCGGGGAGCATCACGCGGGCGAGATCGTTCCAGGCCAGGTCCTTGTCGACCCGGAGCACGAGGAGCATCCGGTCGTCCTCGGGGAGCGAATCCCGGAGCGCGGCGAAGCGATCGCGCGCCGAGGTCCGGAGCCACGAGGCGGTGTCGGTCCGGATGCGCAGGGCGAGGTCGACCTGCGAGCCCTCGGGCAGCGCCTCCTCGCGGCGGCGCTTCTTTTCCTGGCGGTAACGGATCGACGTGTTGCGCGCGATGGCATAGACCCAGGTCCGGAAGGAGGAGTGCCACCCGAAGCGATCGAGCCCCGCCCACAGCCGCTCCGTCACGCGAGACCAGACCTCCGAAGCATCCTCGTCGTCCCTGTGGAACGCCACGAGGAAGCCGTAGATCTCCGGACCGTAGCCGCGGATCGCCAGGTCGGCCGCGGCCGCGAGGTCGCGCTGCTCCCACTTCGCGCGGATCACGCGCTCCAGCTCCTCGCGTTCCCGGGGCTCCATCGCCTTCACACTACAAGCGCCTGCCCATGAGCTCCATTCCTCCCGACGACGATGACGACAATGACGACGCGTCCGACGACTTCCTGCGGGACGTCGCCCGGGTCGAGGAGCGTCCGCCGCCGTCGATCGCGCGTCTCGAGGGGACGAACATCGGCCGGTTCAAGGTCGTCTCCGAGATCGGACGGGGCGGCATGGGCATCGTCTTCCTCGCCGAGGACGAGAAGCTACGGCGGAAGGTGGCCCTCAAGCTGCTCCCGCCTTCGTTCGCCGCCGACGAGGAGCGCCGCCGGCGCTTCCTGCGCGAGGCCCGCGCCGCCGCGGCGGTCAGCCATCCCAACCTCGTCACCGTGTACGACGTCGGCGAGCACGAGGGGCGCGGCTACATCGCGATGGAGTACCTGCGCGGCCGGAGCCTGCGCGAGCAGCTCGGCGAGCGCCCGCTCTCCGTCGACGAGGCCGTGGAGCTCGCCCGCCAGGTGCTCGCCGGCCTCGCCCACGCGCATGCGGCGGGGCTGCTGCATCGCGACCTGAAGCCCGAGAACGTCCTCGTCGATCGTGATGGCCGCGTGCGCCTCGTCGACTTCGGGCTCGCCAAGCTCGACGGCGACGTCGATGCGCCCGGCGAGAACTCGACGCGCGACGGGCTGGTGATGGGCACGCCCGGGTACATGTCGCCCGAGCAGGCGCGCGGGCAGGACGTCGATGCGCGCTCCGACATCTTCTCCTTCGGCGTCCTCTTCTACGAGATGCTCACGCGCAAGCGTCCCTTCACCGGGCCGACGCGCGCCGACGTCGTCACCTCGCTCCTGCGAGATGCGCCGCCACGGGCGGACGCAGCGCGGCCCGAGGTCGGGATGGCGCTCGGCGATCTGGTCGATCGCTGCCTCGCGAAGGCGCCCCATGATCGCTTCCCGTCGACGGCGGTCCTGAAGGACGCGCTCGACGACGCGTGGAGCACCTCGAAGCGCGAGATCCGTGTCACGCCCACGCCCACGCCCGCCGACGCGGGCTCGATGCCGGCCAGGGCCGCCGCGCGCACCTGGCCATGGATGGTCGCGGCGGCGGGCATCGCGCTCGCGGGCGTCGCCATCGCGCTCACCCACCGCTCCGATCCCGTGACCCTCCCTGCCAGCGTGGCCGACGCCGCGGCAAAGGCGCGCGGGATCGCCATGACCGACGTGCCGCTCCCGAGATCGAGCAGCAGCGAGGCGCTCGCCGCCTACCGGCAAGGACTGCAGGCCCTCCGCGATGCCGACTGGGCGATCGCCGAGGAGCGCTTCGCCGACGCGACGAAGCACGACCCTGAGCTCTCTTCCGCACATCTCCGCCTCGCGATGCTCTCCGGCAGCGGCAACGGCGGCGCAGCGCAGGCCCGCGAGCAGCTCTCGCGCGCCATGACCACGCGCGCGAATCTCCCGGAGCGCGACCAGGCGCTCCTCATGGCGGTCGAGCCGCTCATCAACCGCGATCCTGCCGAGCACAGCGTCGCGCGGCAGCGCCTCCACGATCTCGTGAGGGCGCACCCCGACGACGCCGAGCTCTGGCACTTTTTTGCCGTCTTCGGCTGCGAGGGCACCGACGAAGGCATCGAGGCGGAGCGCCGCGCCGTCGAGCTCGATCCGCAGTTCGCGGACGCCTGGCAGATCCTCGCGGCGCAGCTCGCGCAGCGCGGCAAGGTCGACGAGGCGCTCGCCGCCATCGAGCGCTGCGTCGTGATCTCGCCGCTCACCGCCGACTGCCGCGGCGAGCGCGCCCGCCTCTACGGGGTGATGGGCGAGTGCGGGCGCATGGAGGAGGATCTCCGCCGCGGCCTCAGCAGCAACCCGCGCGCCGCGAACGTCTGGCACGAGGATCGCGCGGCGGCGCTGGTCGCCGTGGGTCGCAGCGACGACACCGTGCTCGAGGCGTTCCGGCAGAAGTGGGCGCTCCTCGGTGAGGACCGCCGCAAGGGGGTCGAGGGCATCGACCGCGCCCTGCTCGCCACCGCCCGCGGGCGCTTCGCGGACGCCGAGGTGATGCTCGTCGAGGGCGAGAAGGCGGTCGCGAACGATCCCAACGCCCACATCCACGCGCGCTATGCGGGGCTCCGCGTCGCGATCATGCGGGAGCTCGGCCGCCCCAAGGACGCCGCGAAGGTCGCCGAGACGTACATAGCGAAGAAGGACCTCTGGATCGGCTCCACCTCGTCGATGGATGCCGAGGTCCCGATGCTGCGAGTGATGCAGCACGGCGGGCTGCTCACGCGCGAGGCCTTCATCAAGCGACGCGACACGTGGTACGCGCGCGCCACCGCCAACGATTCCGCGCGCGTGCCCTCGTTCGTGTGGGCGCTGGCGTTCGCGAACTGGATCGAGACGCCCGCCGAGGCCAAGGAGGCGCTCGCAGCCATCCCCAGCGAGCTCGTCACCTCGGAGACCAAGCTGCACAGCAAGGACACCTTCACGCGCGCCGAGGTCGGCAACGCGCTGCTGCTCGCGGGGCGCGCCAAGGATGCGCTCTCTCACCTCGAAGGCGCTGCGAACGCTTGCAACTGGCTCCAGTGGCCGGTCGAGCACACGTACGCGCTGCTTCACCTCGGCCAGGCGCACGAGGCGGTGGGCGACGTCGAGCACGCCTGCCAGGCCTACCAGCGCGTGGTCGCGCGCTGGGGCACGGCGCCCAAGTCGGCGACGCGCGATCTGGCGAAGGCGCGCCTCAAGGCGCTCTCCTGCGGCGTCGAAGCGCGGCTCGACGCGGCCCATCCATCCCGCGTACCGCCCAATCACGGCGCGGCGCCCAGCGACGAGAGCGACGAGAGCGACGAGCGCGACGAGCGGATGATGCCGCCCGTTCCGCCTGCTCCCCCCGCGCCGCCGGCGCCGCCTCCGCCGCCCGCGGTCTTCATGCCGCCGGGCATCCCGCCCATCGCCACCGCGTTCATCCCCAGGAGCCCCGAGGGCCCTCGGACCGTGACGCGGGCGCACGTGGCGCGCGGCCCCGATCGCAAGGCGACGTGCGTCGAGGCGAAGCACACGGCGATCGCCCAGGCCAAGTGCGCGCAGCAGCGCTCGGTCGAGGGTGATTGCGACTGCCATCGGATCGACGCGAGCGGCGAGTGGCTGTGCGCGGCGGTCATGGCCATCACCTGTGACTGAGTTTGCCGCCATCGGCGGGCGCGATAAGATCCGCTTCACTCGATGAGGCGAAAATTGCTCGGGTTCGTTGCGCTCGCTTCCCTCGCTGCGTGCGGCCCCCGCACCGCCGCTCCTGCGCCGCGTGACGCCGCGCTCGACCCGCCGCAGCCGCCGCGCTCCGCGAGCGCATCGGCCTCGGCCAGCGCCGCGGAGGCGCCGGTGCCCAGCGCGTCGAAGGCCGCGACCAGCCCGGGGAACCCGGGAAAACCAGGCAAATTCGACGTCAGCGTGGCCTCGCCGCCGGCCGAGCTCGGTGAGTGGCTGAAGACGCACCTGCCGAAGGGCGGCGCCGTCGAGGGGGTTCCGCCGAAGGTGTTCCACACCGTCGCCGCGGGCGAGACCGTGCTCTCCATCGCGGGCGCGTACCTCTCGGTGAGCGATCTCTACACCGCAGGCGAGCTCGCCGGATCGATCGGGCGCAAGAACCCGGGCGGCGCGATCATCGGCAAGAAGCTCGAGATCCCGAACATCACGACCCGCATCATCCGCGACGACCCGAAGGACGAGCGGCTCGGCTGGCCCGAGGACAAGGCGCTGCGCGGGATCTTCATCACCGGGCCCTACGCCGGCATCAAGTGGGTGGAGTCGCTCGACAAGCTCGCGGAGCGCGGGCTCAACGCAGTGGTCCTCGATCAGAAGGACTACGAGGGGTACATCAACTATCCGTCGAAGGTGAAGGTCGCGGTCGAGACCGAGGCCATGCGCCACGCGCACATCCCCGACCTCGCGCGCGCCATCCGCTTCGCGCACTGGCGCGGCATCCGGGTCATCCTGCGAATCCCGTGCTTCCACGATCCGTGGGCCGACAAGCACGCGAAGGACGCGCGTCTCTCGATCCGCTTCGCGCCGACCGGCAAGCCGATCCACGTCGACTGGCTCGACCCGACGAACATCGAGGCCCAGGATTACGCCATCGATCTCGCGAAGGAGGGCATCGAGGCCGGCGCCGACGAGATCCAGCTCGACTACGTACGCTTCCCCGTACACCTCAGCGCGAAGGTGGCGGTGCTCCCGAACAAGGAGGATCGCTCGCCGATCATCCGCGACTTCGTGAAGCGCGTGCGCGCCGTGACGAGCGCGTCGGGCGTGGCGCTGTCGCTCGACTTCTTCGGCGTCGCCTCGACCGGCTCCATCGACGACATCCTCTATCTCGGGCAGCACATCCCCACGGTCGCGCCGGAGGCCGACGCCATCAGCTTGATGTCGTATCCCTCGCACTACAACAAGGGCTACATGGGCTTCGCGGAGCCGGGCGAGCATCCCGAGGTGGTGGGAATCGGCAACACCGCGGCGGTCAAGCTGATCAAGCCGACGGGCGCGGCGACCATCTTCCGCACCTGGCTCCAGGCCTTCCCGCTGCGCTCCAGCAACTACGGTCCTGCCTACGTGCTCGCCGAGGCGAAGAGCGCGGAGAGCACGGGCGGCGTGGGCTGGCTGATGTGGAGCCCCGCGTGCGAGTACAGCGCGGTGTGGGGCGCATTCCCGCCGCTCAAGAAGAAGTAGTCCTCAGAGCGTCGGCGGGGGCGCCGGCGGCGCGACGGGCTTGGGCGCGCCCGAGGCCTTGGGCTTCGGCTTCGGCTTCTTGGGGATGACCTTTGGCCGCTCGGCGGTGGCGGTGGAGCCCATCGGCGCTGCGCCGGCGTCGGTCTCGTCCGCGGTAGCGACGGGCGCGGGTGTGGCAGGCTCGGGGCTCATCGATGGCGACGAGGCGGAGGCCGCGGGCGCGACCGGGAGATCCTTGAATTCGTCGCGGTGCAGGAAGACGAGCACCGCGGCGGAGAAGAGGCCGAGCACGAGGAGGAGCCCGACGATGCTGAGCCCAGCCTTCGGCACCGCGGCGGGCGCGCGCCGCGCGGCGGGTGCGGGCGCAGGCGCCGCGGGCGCGGTCGCGTACGCGGGGTGAGGCGCGGATCCGTGCGTGGGCGCGTGCATGGGCGCGGGCGCGTACATCGCCGCGGCAGCCGAAGCGGGCGCGGGCGAGAGCGGAGGCGCGGGCGAGAGCGGAGGCGCGGGCGCGAGCGGAGGCGCGGGCGCGCGGCCCGAGGACGGTGGAGCGTCGGCGAGGGAGCGAGAGGAGAACGGCGGAGCTGGCGGGGCGGCGCGTGGGGAGGAGGGCGGCGCGCCCGGCGGGACGATCGGGATCGTCTCGGCATCGATCTCCTGGGTGGCGTCGGGCCCGAGCGCATCCTGCGCGTAGGGCTCGCTCTCGCGCGCGATCGGCGCGCTCGGCGAAGCGATGACGACGGGCGGCAGCACGAGGGGCACGGTCTGCTGCTCGGGCGCGCCATCGTCGTCGTCGTCCTCCGCCGCGGCACGCGCGCGCACCGCGTCGGCCTGCAGCGCGGCGTCGCCCTGAAGCGCCGCATCGGTCGGCGCCGCGTCCGTACGCGCAGGATCGGTTCCTGCCGCATCATTCGGCGCTGCGTCGGTCCGCGCTGCGTCGGTCCGCGCTGGCGCGTCGATCGACGGCCCCGTGTCGGCGCGCGGCGTGGTGGTGGTCGGGATCGCGAGCGTCAGGCCCGCCGCAGGCGGCGCTTCCTCGACGGCGAGCAACATGTCGGCGATCGGCGTGAGCACGACGGGCGGCCCGGGCTGGGTCTCGACGACGGGCGCGGCCTCATCGGCCATCGTGGTCGCATTCACCGCCGCCGCTTCGTTCCCCTTCGCGTCCGCGTCCGCGTCCGCGTCCGTCTTCGCACTCGCTTCGGCGTCTACGTCTACCTCCGCCTTCGCTTCCACCTGCGCCGCGTCCG
>JAYTBL010000963.1:0-6756 GCA_043736975.1 Polyangiaceae bacterium | reverse complement strand
CCGTACTTGAAGGGACCCGAGATGACCGCGTACATCGAGCGCATGTACGACCTGAAGGGCAAGAGCTCGGCGAAGTGAGCGGGACGCTCATCCGTCATCCGTCATCCGCCATCGCCGTGGACGCTGAGATGCGGTAGCGTCCGCCGCCCATGACAGCCGACCCGTCATCGCCTCCTGCGTTCCTCGCGGGCGGCGGTGAGGTGGGCGAGCTCATGCGGTCGATGGACTGGTCGACCACGCCGCTGGGACCGACCGAGGGGTGGCCCGAGTCGCTGCGCACCGCCACCAGCATCATGCTCGGCTCGCCGCTCGCGGTGCAGCTCTTCTGGGGGGACGACCTGGTCCTCCTCTACAACGACGGGATGCGCCCGATGATGGGCGACAAGCACCTCGCGGGCTTTGGGCGGAAGGGCTTCGACCACTGGCCGGAGGTGCGCGAGCATCTGGGGCCGCTGCTGCGTGACGTCCTCGCCAACGGCACGTCGCTGCTGACCAAGAACGGGATGGTCGCGACCCTGCGCAGCGGGTTCCTCGAGGAGCTGTACTTCAGCTGGTCGTTCAGCCCGCTGCGCGTCGAGTCGGGGAAGATCGGCGCTGTCTTCCAGGTCGCGACCGAGACGACCCGGGAGGTCCTGGGTGAGCGCAGGCAGGAGGTGCTACGCGAGCTCGCGGTGGCGCCGTCGGCAGCGCCCAGCGCCGATGAGGTCTGCGTCCGCGCCGCGCGCGCGCTCCGCCCCGAGGACGTGCCGTTCGCGCTCCTCTACCTCCTCGACGACGGCGCGACGACCGCGCGACTGGTCGCGACCAGCGGCATCGAGCCGGGGCTCGACCAGAGCCCGCGCGCCGTCGATCTCTCGGCACCGGGCGCGGCGTCCGGCTGGCCGCTCGCCGAGGTCGAGCGGACGCATCTGCCGCTCGTGGTCGACGATCTCGAGGCGAGGTTCGGGCCCCAGGTCGCGCGCGGATGGAGCGTGCCGCCCACGCGCGCGATGGTCTTGCCGCTGGTCGGCGCGGACGATGCCCGTCCGCGCGGCTTCCTGGTCGCGGGGATCAGCGCCGGGCTTCACCTCGACGACCACTACCGAAGCTTCCTCGACCAGATCGCCGGGCAGATCGCGGCGCGCGTCACGCAGAGCCTCGCCGCTGCGGCAGAGGCGGCGAACGCGCGCGTGACGTCGGCGCTGCGCCGCAGCGAGGAGATCCGTCGCGACGACCTGCGCCGACTCTTCGAGAAGGTGCCGGTCGCGATGGCCCTGCTGCGCGGTCCGGAGCACGTGTACGAGCTCGCGAACGACGCGTATTCGGCGCTCTCGGCGAACCGCCGCCTCATCGGTCAGAGCGTCCGCCAGTGCTTCCCCGAGCTCCCCGAGAGCTTCCACGAGATCCTCGACCGCGTCTACGACACCGGCGAGGCGGTCAGCGCGAGCGAGGTCGCGATCCGGCTCGAGCCGCCGGGGGAGCCTCCCAAGGACCTCATCGTCACGTTCACCTATGCGCCGTTCCGTAACCACGACGGCGCCCCGGATGGCATCGTCTTGGCGGGGTTCGACGTGACGGAGGCGGGGCTCGCGCGCAAGCAGCTCGAAGAGCTCACCGAGCAGCTCCGTCTGGCCGATCGCCGCAAGGACGAGTTTCTCGCGATGCTCGGCCACGAGCTGCGCAACCCGCTCGCGCCGATCGCGACCGCGACCGCGCTGATGCGGCTGCACGGAGATCACCACGCGAAGCAGCGTCACGTCATCGAGCGGCAGGTCGCGCACCTCTCGCGGCTGGTGGAGGACCTGCTCGACGTCGCGCGCATCGCGCGCGGGCAGATCGAGCTGAAGCGCGTCCCGGTCGAGATCTCGGAGATCGTGACGCGCGCCGTCGAGCTCGCGAGCCCGCTCGTCGCCGAGCGCGCGCATCGCCTCTCGGTCGACGTACCGAGCCACGGGCTGCGCGTGGACGGCGACGCCGTGCGGCTCGCGCAGGTGTTCTGCAACCTGCTCACCAACGCCGCGAAGTACACGGCGAGCGGCGGCCACCTGGAGGTCCGCGCCGCGCGCGCGGGGGGCGAGGTGGTGCTCACCGTGGGCGACGACGGACCCGGCATCACCGCCGAGCTCATGCCGCGGCTCTTCGATCTCTTCGTCCAGGGAACGCGATCACTGGATCGTCCCGAGGGGGGCCTCGGTCTCGGGCTCGCGCTGGTCAAGAACCTGGTCGCGCTCCACGGCGGCTCGGTCGCGGCGAGAAACCGCACGCGGGGAGGAAGCGAGTTCTCGGTGCGCCTGCCGGCGCTGGACTCGGCGCCTCCGCCGCGCCTCCCGGCCGCCGCCGCGCGCACCCCCGCGCCGAAGACGATCACGCCGCGGCGCGTGCTGGTGGTCGACGACAACCGGGACGCCGCCGACCTCGCGTCGGAGCTGCTGAGCAACGTCGGTCACGAGGTCGTGGTCGCGTACGACGGCGCAGAGGCGCTCGCGGCGCTCGACGCGTTCGCCGCCGACGTGGCGCTCCTCGACATCGGCCTGCCCATCATGAACGGCCTCGAGCTCGCGCGTCGAATCCGGGAGCGAGCGGGCGGCAAGGCGATGCGCCTCGTCGCGATCACCGGCTATGGCCAAGCGCACGACCGCGAGGCCACCCGCGCCGCGGGATTCGACGCGCACTTGACGAAGCCGGTCAGCGCGGCCGACATCCTCGCCAGCGTCGCGAAGCCCGACTGACGCGAGCGCGCCCCGCGCCCGACTACTTCACGCCTGGCACCCTGCAGGTGTTGCTGCATCCGTCGTCGTTGTTGGTGTTGCCGTCGTCGCACTCCTCGGTGGGATCGACCTTGGCGTCGCCGCAGAACGGACCGCGCGCCTTGCAGCCGGGGAGGCAGCCGCCGTAGCGGCCGTCGTTCTTGCCGTCGTCGCAGACCTCGTCGCTCGCCACGATGCCGTCGCCGCACGTCGACTTGCAGGTCGACCTGGGGCGATTGAAATCCTTGAGCGTGACGCGGAAGTTCGAGCCGCACTGGTTGCGCTCGGCCTGGAACATCACGACCTCGTAGGTGCCGTTCTTGGCGAGGCCGAGGTTCACGGTCGCGGCGGTGGGCGCGAGATCGGTGATGATCTGCGCGGTGCCGGCGCCGCCGGCGTCGAGGATGAAGTGCCCCGCCTTCGCGACGTGCAGGCCGCCGAGATCGATAGCGAGCTTGCCGTTGACGAAGACCCAGGTGTCGTCGTCGCCCGCGAAGTCGAAGCGCTCGCCGCCCTGATAGTCGAACCAGAAGTGCGTCTCCGAGGTGAAGGACACGTTGCGATCCGGGGCGCACGCCGCCGCGCTCTCCTTGCCGAGCGCGATCCAGCCGCCCGTACCGACGGGATCGAAGAAGTCCTTGCCGCCGTTGACGGCGGGGTCGGCGCTGTCCCAGACGTACGTGCCGTCGAGCTGGCGTGCGAGCGGCACGGTCACGCCCGACGTGACGTTGACGCCGGCGACATTCGCGAACCACTGCTTGAAGTTCGCGTCGGTGGAGATGTTCGGGCGCGCCGCGCCGCCGGTGTAGAGGGCGCCGGGGTTCATCGCGCAGTTGCCGCCCGGGCACACCAGCGCCGGGCGACCACCGGCGCCGAGCGTGGCCTGCACGATGCCGAGCACGCCGGCGCCGGCGAGCTGGTTGAAGTCCTCGTGGGGCGTCATCCCGCCGAGCGTGCGGCCGTAGCCGACGAAGTCGCGGATCAGGATGGGCTGCGCGATCGACCCCGGCGGCGTGCCGAGCACGTCGACGCATGCGAAGCCCGTCTCGATCTTGCACGTGGACGAGCAGCCGTCGCCGTCGCGCGCGTTGCCGTCGTCGCAGGCCTCGGCAGCGAAGCGCTGACCGTCACCGCACGACGCCTTGCACACGCCGTTCAGGCACGAGGGTTCCTTCTGGCAGTTGAAGCAGCCGTCGAACGGCAGCGCATTGCCGTCCTCGCACGTCTCGCCGCGCTGCACCTTGCCGTCCCCGCAGGTGACGGTGTTGCAGGCGAGCGTGTTGGGGTCGCAATCGAAGCCAGCCTCGATGCGGCAGGTCGTGGCGTTGCACCCCACCACCGGCGCGCCCGGTTTGTAGTCGCACTCCTCGGCGCCGGCGATGATGCCATCGCCGCATTTCGCAGCCTGGCAGCGGAGGCCCGGCGTGGGACAGACGTAGCCGGGCTCGACGCTGCACGCCGCGCTGCACCCGTCGCCGCTCTTCGTGTTGCCGTCGTCGCAGCCCTCCTTCTCGCCGACGCGACCATCACCGCAGGTCGGCGCGGGCGGACCGGAGTCGACCGACGTGACGCACGGGCCGCCGTCGCAGGTGCCGAAGGGATTGGGGCCGCCCTCGTCGCCGCCGCCGCCTCCGCCTCCGCCGCCGCCGGGGAAGTTGCTATCGCCGGCGTCACCCCCGCACTGCACCAAGGCGATCGAGAGGGCCACGCACGCGTTTGTGCACAGAACGCGAAGAGGAGTCATTATCAGCTGATGCTAGCAAGGGCCGTAGGATCGAACACCGAAGTTGTCGAGAGCTCGAACGCGTAGGGAGTGCGGCGAGATGTAGTCTCGTTGCGGGCTCGGGTACGCTGGCGTTCATGCGAGCTCGGTCGATCGCCAGCGTGCTCCTCCTGGTCGTAGCGTGCAGCGCCCCGCCCGCATCGGCCGCTGGTCGCTGCAGGTCTCGAGCACCGAGGCCGACACGCTGGCGCCCAAGCTGCAGCGAGCCCTCGAGGGCGTGAACCTCGCCGAGCCGATCGCGCTCGGACCCGATCAGGACGAATCGACGCGCGAGGCGCGCGCGCTGCTGTGGGGCTTCTACAACGCGTTCGCCGCCACCCAGCCGCTGCTGCGCTCGTTCGACGCCACCTGGGGTCGCGCGGCCGGCACCAAGCTCGGGACCCTGATGGAGACCGCGGAGCTGCTCACGAGCGCCGGCAAGCCGTGGAGCGATCACCTCGCGGCGCAAGTGCTGCGCGCTGGCGCGCCGGGATCCGCCATCGACGACATCCTGTGGATGTACGCCGCGCGCCGCGCGGCCAAGGGCGACACGCCGGGATCGCGTGCACTCTACACCGAGCTGGTCCGCCGCAGCGAGGGCGCGACCGGCAAGGTGGACTGGCTGCGGATCGCGTCGGCGCAGGTGAAGCTCGAGGACGTCCGCGCGGCCAGCGACGCCATCGCGAAGGCCAAGGCCGCGCTGGCCCGGGACGACGCGGCGGGCGCGGCGAGCCTGCGGAGCGCCGAGGCCGATCGCGACGTGCTGGTGCGCCTGCTGTCGCTGCCGCGGGAGCCGTCGACCGAGACGTCGCTCACGCGCTTCGACCTGCTCGTGCTCCTCGACCGTCCCAAGGAGGCAGACGCCACGCTCCAGGCGCTGCGCCGCGAGCGCAGGTGCGGCGAGGAGAGATCACCGATCGCAACCGCGAGTACTGGTCGATCCGGGCGGGCGCGGCGGGCATGGCCATCGCGAAGACCATGCCCACGAGCACGTCGCTCGCAGAGGTCGGGCTGTGCGCCAACGGGCTCGCGAAGGACGAGCCGGGCCGCGCCGCGGTCCTCTCCTTCCTGGTGGAGCGCAGCTCGAAGCTCCTCGAAGGCACGCCCGACGCGGCCTCGTTCGTGCGCGCCGTCCAGGCGAGCTTCGACGACCGCCTGGTGCTCGCGCTCGCGCCGTTCACCGAGCCCGCGAGGGGCCTCGCGGCGGTGCTGGTGCGCCCGAGGACCTCGCGCGAAGACGACGCCGAGGGCGCGCGCGAGGCGCTGCTCGGCGACCTCGAGGTGCTGGCGGCGACCCAGCGTGGCGATCGCTCGGCGTGGTCGCGCGCGCAGACCCGCTCTTCGAGGCCTCGGTGGAGGAGAAGAGCGGCCGGACCTGGGTCGCAGCGCTGAACCGCGCGACGTCGAGCGACGTCGGCAAGGAGCAGCAGCTCGCGATCGTGCGGCGGCTCGCGCCGCCCGACGCGACGGTCCCGCCGATGGTGAACGCGTGGATCGCGTACCTCGACCGGTCGCCGGAAGCGGCGACCGCCGCGGCGGCGAGCGCGCTCGCGGAGCTCGATGCGCCTCTGAGCTTCCACAAAGTGGCCCTGCACTCGAAGGGCCTGCCGCTCACGCGCGCCGAGCTGGAGGCGAAGGCGGGCTCGGCGAAGAAGGCGACCGCCCCGAGAAAGTGAGAGGGACGCGAGGGACTCGAACCCCCTACGTGATAGTGCGGGCGGAGGGACTTGAACCCCCACATCTTGCGATAACAGAACCTAAATCTGCCGCGTCTGCCAATTCCGCCACGCCCGCGCGCCCACCAGGCTAGCTCACTTCCGTCGCCGACGGGTTACTCGCAGCTCTGGTTCGCCCAGTCGGGCCCGCACGGCGCGATCGGTGTCCGGGAACGCTCGTTTCCGACGAGAGCCGGGATGGCCTCGAACCGCGCCGCGACGGAGACCGCGTCGCACGGCAGGCCGAACAGATCCAGGCTGGGGTCGAGGACGGTGTCCGCAGCCTCGCAGAGCGAGGATTTCACGAACGGGAACACGAGACTCTTGCACACGTAGTCCCCGGCGGCTTCGAGCAAACCGGCGGCGATGACGACCTGCCGCGCCGGAGCACGGCCCCCCAACGTCGCTCGGGTGAGGCGAAACGACGTCGCCGGTCCACCCTGGATGCGGCCGTCGACGATGGTCAGCGTCTCGCCAGCCGGCCCCAGCGGCACGAGATCACCGGTCAGCACCACGCCGTTGAGAGCAATCAGCGTCGGGCCGAAATAGAAGG
>JAYTBL010000962.1:0-2692 GCA_043736975.1 Polyangiaceae bacterium | reverse complement strand
AGGGCGCCACCGAGCCGGTGGCGAACGATCCCGCGACGCGATACGAGAGGCCGGGGACTCCTGGGAACCGCTGCGAGAGAGTGAGCCGCAGCTCGGCGCTGGCGGGGGCGTAGGGCGTGGGGCTGAAGTTGCCGTCGAGCGCGCGGTCGGCGGGTCGCTTGCCGACGAAGGTGGTCGCGAGCGCGACCGTCGGCCAGTGGCCTGGGAACGTGTACGAAGCGCGCAGGTTGCCGAAGAGCTGCGGCGCTACGGGCAGCGACTCGGTGCCGTCCGGCGTGCTGCGCCGCGTGTACGCGCCGGTGATCGAGCCGCCGTACCGGAACCCGCCCAGGGTGCCTTCGGTACGTGCATTGTACCCGTAGTTGTCGATGCGCGAGACGTTCTGGTACTGCAGGACCTCGGCGTCGACGGGACGGACGGCCAGCAGGTCGGACCACCAGGTGCGGAACGCTCCGAAGAGGATCTTGTGCCGGCCCAGGCGCTGCTCGATGCTCGACTCCAGCCCCCGCACCGTCTCCGATCGAATGTTGGGGTTCGGCAGCTGGTCCGGTGAGGTGTAGAACGACTCGTAGAACGTCGGCGCACGGAAGGCCTCCGCATAGCTGACCTTCAGGACACCGTTGCGCCAGACGTCGAAGGCGGCGGCGGCGCGCGGAGAGACGCGAGTGCCGCCGCGCGGATCGACGTCGTAGCGCGCGCCGGCGTTGAGGTGGACGATGGAGACAGGCGTCCAGCGCTGCTGGACGTACGCGGCGCCGACCAGCTCGGTCAGGGACTTCTTGCCTTCGACCCCGGCCACGACGCCGGTGTCGGCCTCCACCGAGTTCGTCTCGCCGCCCACCTGGCGCACCCGGCCGTCGACGCCGAGCATGGTGGTGAGCCGACCCGATCCCGTCCAGTCGTACTCGCCCTGGAGCTCCGAGCCGACCCACCGCGCGTGGCCCTTCGCGACGAAGAGGCACGGCCCCGCGGTCGCGACGCTGCACGAGCTCGGCTCCGAGCTGTAGCCATTCTGGAGATAGTCGTACGCGTCGGCGTAGCCGCGCGCCGCGAACGTGAAGCGGCTGCCGAAGCGGGTCCGGTACTGGACGTCGGCGGAGACGAAGCGATCGCGCTCGAAGCTGCGCGGCTCGTCGAAGTCGCTGATCTGCTGAGCGAAGCCCTGCGTGGGCGTCCGCCGATGGTACGAGGCCGCGCGGACCATCACCGAGACGCTCCCCAGGTCGAGCCGGGCGTACACCGACGGGACCGACGTGTCGTACTGAGAGCGGACGCGCCCGCCCCACTGCCCGACCGGGGTGCGCGCGCCATGATTGCTCGGGGTGCCGTCTCCGTTCGTCACGGTCTGACGATCCCAGAGGAACGTAGGGCCGTTCTGACGGTAGAGCTCGGCCTGCGCGGTGAGCTCCGTGGGGTGGCCGAACAGCGAGAGCTTGTGCCCGATGCCCGAGGCCAGCCGATAGCTGCCTCCGAGATCGCCGGGCGCGACGCTGGTGAGCTTTCCGCCCGCGCCCTGCTGGGGCGAGAGCCCGCCCTCGCCGATGAAGTGCAAGCCGGCGAAGCTCGCGGCGCGCTTCGTCACGACGTTGACCACGCCGAACATCGCGTTGCCGCCGTAGAGCACCGACCCGGGCCCGAGCACCAGCTCGATGTGGTCGATGAGCTCCAGCGGGATCCCCGCGCCCTGCTCGAAGTAGGCGGTGCCGCCCCACGGCTCGTTGAGCACGTGACCGTCGACGACCAGCAGCACGTGGTTGCCGAAGTCGGACGTGAGCAGCACGCCGCGGCCGCCGATCTCGACCGAGTGAAGCGGGTTCTGGGTGACGAGGCCCATCCCGAGAAAGTCGATGGCCTCGGCGATCGAGCGGATGCCGTAGCGCCGCATGTCCTCGGCGGTGATCACCGACGTGGTCCCCGGCGCGTCGGTCGCGACCTCGGCGGACTTCGAGGCGCCATTCACGACGTGCTCGTCCAGGAGCGCCGCCAGCTCGTCCGCATCGTCGGCACGTGCCACCGAGGACGCCAGGAGCGCGGTCAGCGCCCAAGGGAGGGCCAGACCGAGCGCGGTCCGCCTCCTATTCCTCCACGCGAGAGCCATGCAGGCCCTACGGCCACCCGCGGTCCCCCTGAAGGACGCCCGGCTCGATCAGGCGACCCGCGGAGCGAGCGAGGGAAAGGTGCTGCTGCGTGGAGAATCGAGCATCGCGAGCGGGAGGCGGATGCGCAGCGTCGTGCCGCGGCCCGCCGCCGTCTCGAGCGTGAGCGCGCCGCCGCATGCGCGGACCGCATCGCGCACCGCGCCCATACCCACGCCACGGCCCGATGTCTCGGTGGCGCTGGCGCGCGAGCTCACGCGATCGGCGTAGAGCGCCTCCTCGAGATCGGCGTCGGTCTCGTGCGGCAGCCCCAGCGCCGCTGCCCGCTCGCGGATCTTCGACCAAGCGATGCCCCCGCCGTCGTCCGTCACGCAGATCTCCAGGCCGCCGCGCGACGCCGAGAGCAAGATCGTCACCTTGCCGTCGGTCCTCTTTCCTGCGCTCGCCCGATCGGCAGCGGACTCGATGCCGTGATCGAGCGTGTTGCGAAGCACGTGGGCGAAGACCGACCAGACTGGCGTCCACCGGGCCACGGGCAGGCGCAGGTTCGGCGGCACCACGCGCGCCTCGACCACCACCCCCGGCTTGCCCAGCCG
>JAYTBL010000961.1:0-6779 GCA_043736975.1 Polyangiaceae bacterium | reverse complement strand
GCTCGTTATCGACGTTGCGGAGATCGATCGAGAACTTCACGCGCCCCGGGATGACATTGCGGCTATTGGGGAAGTTCTGCACGAAGCCCACCGTGCCGCGGCCGTAGGGCGGGTAGCGGTGCGCGATGGCCACTGTCTCCTGCATGATCTTCGTGGCGATCTGGAGCGCGTCCTTGCGGAGCGCCATCGGCGTGGGTCCGGCGTGCGCCTCCATGCCCGTGACCACGCAGTCGTACCAGCGGAGGCCGAGCACGCCGGTGACGACGCCGATGGTGATGTCCGCGTCCTCGAGGACCGGGCCCTGCTCGATGTGGGCCTCGAAATACGCGCCGAGCGGGTGCTGACCGGGCACCTCGTCGCCCACGTAGCCGATGCGCGTCAGCTCGTCCTTCACGGTCTTGCCGTCCACGTCCTTCGCGGCGTAGACCGACTCGAGCGAGAACGCGCCGGCGAAGACGCCGGAGCCCATCATGACCGGCACGAAGCGCGAGCCCTCTTCGTTGGTCCAGAAGATGACCTCGATCGGCGCCTCGGTCTCGACGCCGAGATCGTTCAGCGTGCGCACCACCTCGAGACCGGCCAGCACGCCGTAGTTGCCGTCGAACTTGCCGCCGGTGGGCTGGGTGTCGATGTGGCTGCCGCACGCGATGGGCGGGAGGCTCGGGTCCTTGCCGGCGCGGCGCATGAACACGTTGCCGATCTGATCGGTGGTGATGGTGAGCCCCGCCTTCTTCGCCCACGAGACGACGAGATCGCGGCCCTGGCGATCGAGATCGGTGAGCGCGAGACGGCAGACCCCGCCCTTCTCCGTCGCGCCGATGCGCGCGAGCTCCATGAGCGAGCTCCAGAGGCGGTCTCCGTTGACGACGAGCTTCGAGTCCTTGGCGATCACTTCTGGCAGGCGCCGACGGCCACGACGGACATGCCGCTGGCGCCAGCTTCGCACGCGTTGTTGTAGGTCTTGCCGTCGCAGCCGCAGACCGGCAGGATGTTCTTGGCGCAGAACGACGGCTTGTACTGACAGCGACCCGGCGCATCGGCCGCGCCGCAGATGTCGCCGGGCGACCACTGGCAGAACTGGTCGGCGTTGCAGCCGGCGAAGCCGGGAGCTCGGAAGCCGCCGCAGGAGCTGCCTTCGGTCCGCGTCATGCGGATGAAGAACTCCTGCGCGAGCAAGAGCGGACCGCAGCTCGCGTTGGGGAGGCACCGCGGGATCGCGACGCTGCCCGCGACCAGCACCCCCTCGCGCGTGCCGATGGCCTGACGCGCGCGGTCGAGGCTCTCGGGGCTGGCCGGCTTCGCCGTGTTCTCGAGGAGCACGTTGATGACGTTGTGATCGTCGCGGCCGTTCAGCCGGTACGCGGTCGTGGAGGGGCACGGGGCCTTGATGCAGCGAATGCCGTTGTCGGCGGCGCGGTAGAAGGAGCCAGCCGGGGCAGAGCCGGTGGCGCCGAGCCAGCCCTCGCTCGCCTTCAGCAGACCGATCGGGGTGCCGTTGAAGCTCTTCTTGTACGTCGCCGCCTTGAGCACGGCCCTCCCCTCCGCGGCCGCGCCGAGGAGCTGCTCCTGCTCGAGCGCCGAGAGTCCGGTTCGTCCGAGCTGGATCGCAGAGACGTAGCACTCCGCCTGGAGCGTGCCGTCACCGCAGCGGGTCGTCGCCTGGTTGACGCGCTTGACGAAGTAACCGCCGCAGACCGGCGAGAGGCAGCGCCGCTGGTCGCGGCGGGTGACCACGAAGTAACCGAAGTTCGAGGGGGCGCCGGTGATGGCGTCTTCGCCGGTCTCGACGACCTCCGAGTCCTCCTCGCCGGGCTCGGACGACGTGTCGGCGGCGCAGCCCGCGAGGGTCGAGAAGGACGCGAAGCAGGCGGCAAGAACGAAGGAAACGCGCTTGAAGTTCATGGGTGGAGGCCGTGTAGCACCATGTACGCTGAGCGCAAGGCTCAGCGTCCCAGGATGCGGGCGTTCACGTGCGCTGCGATCGCGGCGCTCTCGTTGACGGTCCGCAGGTGAATCGACGGGGCGCTGCCCTTGTAGCTGAACATGTGGACGTTCACGCCCGAGTCCGGCTGCTCGGGCTGCGCGACGTCCGCCGCGGGCACGTACTTCGCGTCAGCGACGAACGCGCCGCGGGCTGCGGCGATGTCGCTCGGGAAGTGCTTGGCGCCGATGAGCTTGCGCGCCGGCTCGACCGCGTGACAGCTCGCGCAGTCGATGGTGTCCGGCGTGTGGAGGTCGGGGTGCTCGATGCGGAGGAGCGCGTCGAAGGCGCGACGGCGCCGCTCTGCGCCGGCGGCGGCGGCGGTCGCCCGGTTGCCGAGGAGCTGCATGTTGTCCACGGCTGGCGCGCGCGAGGCGGGAACGAACGCGGGGTCCCCCTCCAGCTGGCCCGGCGTGAAGCCCGCGAAGAACGCGACGTGCGTATCGTCCGCGGCCGGCAGGGTGGGGATCTTCATCGCCTCGTTCTTCACGACGTCGAAGCCGGAGAAGTTCCACGTCGTCTCCAGGCCGCTGGTGGCGAACTGCGTGAACTGGATGAGGTTCCTCTGGCCGCCGAGCGACGTGACCAGCGCCTCCACCTCGGCAGCGATGGTGACCTCGAGATCGCCGGTCGCGGTCTTGAGGAGCGGGTGCGGCGCGAGCGGACCGAGGCGGCGATCGCGGACGAGACGCTTGCGGAGGTCGATCATCGTGCGGATGGCGCCAGTGAGCTGCTCGCGCGAGATCGCGTAGAACGCGTGCACCGCGTCGTCGGCGGCCACCGTGCGATTGCTCTGGAACGTCAGCGTCTGGAAGACGAGGCGCATCTGGTTCTTGCACGCGCTCTCGTCCTGCACCGCGCCGCGCTGCGCGAAGCACGGGTCGAAGCGGACGGCGACGAGGCGCAGGCCAGACAGCGCGGGCGCCGCCGGAGTGCCGCCGATCTGCAGCGTGCCGGGCGCGCCGAACGCCCGCTCGTAGAGGGTCTTCGGGAGGAGGGTTCCGCCTTGCGCGGGCGAGGCGGGGGTGAGGTAGCCGCGGTCGAAGGCGGCCTTGGTCTTGGCGAGCGGGAAGAGGATCGAGACGTCGTTGACCTGCGCCAGCTCGGGCCGGAGATCCGGCTCGACGGTGACCGCGGCGCCGGCGCCCTCGGCGTCCGCGTCCGCGTCGGCGGGCGACGAGCAGGCGGCGGCAAGCGCGGCGGCCGTTGCCAGCAGGAGCGTGGCGAGGGGCGGGCGCATCACTCGGGGATCTGGAGGGTGCTGTCGATCGGCAGGATGGCGACGGTGTACTTCCCGTCGCTCTTGTGACGGCCGGGGGTGGTGTTCGTCAGGTTGAACTGCGACGTCGTGATGACATCGTACTTCGCGCCGGCCTCGAGCTTCATGATGATCTCGCAGAGGTTCGTGCGAGTGTTGCCGACGCCTGCGGTGTTGTGGAGCCAGGGCTTCTCGCCGGTCGGGTCCTTGTGCTCGATGCGCAGGTAGGACCACATGTTGGCGTGGCCGATCTCGGCCTTCATCACGAAGCGGACGTAGCCCGTCTCGGCCGCGGTGAAGTGGTACGAGTGCCAGCCCTCGGTCGGCTTGAGGATGTTGTCATGCCAGCGACCCATGGCCAGCGTGACCTTCGTGTCCGTGGGCGCGCCGATGTTGTCGAGTCGAACGACGGCGTCCTCGCTGCTGTCCTGCTCCTCGTCGGTCTGCTGGGCGCAACCGAACGTGCTTGCGGTAAGAGCGATGGCCAGAAGAAGTGATCGTGCATTCATGGCGCGCCTCACTCCTTCACAGTCAGTGTGTAGTTTGCATTCACCCGGGCGCCGGCCTCGAGGTGCTGGCCCAGCGTCGCGACGACCGTGAACTTCTCGCCCTTCTTGACGCGGAAGACGATCTCGCCGCTGGCCGTCGCGCCGTTGCGGTAGCCGTTGGTCGACCAGGCCTCGCCGTTGCGTTCGGCGTTCGAGATCGACAGCGCGCGCATGTACGGGCGGTAGGCGATGCCGCCGTTGTCCCTCGGGTTGACGTTCGAGGTCTCCATGATGATGCGGACCATGCCGTCCTTCGACGCCGTGTAGATGTGCGCCGGGAAGCCGACCTTCGGGCTGATCTTGCCCGTGATGGTCGTGGGGCCATCGAGCGGCTGGTTGGCGCGGACCGTCGGGTTGTCGAGGTTCTCGGCCGCCGCCGCGATGAGGGCCCATGAAGTTGCCGTCGCAAGGACGGCGACCGCGACACCGTAACGCCATGATATGCGAGCCATTCTAACGGTTCTGCAACGCGTGTGCCCAACGTGGGCAAGTGTGGGTAAGGCGAAATTGTGCTGGAATCGAGGATTCCACCGGCTCGGTGTGGATCCGCGTCGCCTCAGAGATGCTGCGCCATCGATCCTGTAGACGCTCCGAGGTCGGGGGGCTCAGCCGCGGCGCTTCGAAGATGCGCTATGAAACGCGCGGGACCATTCATGACGAAGATCGCGTTCGACAACACCTACGCCCGCTTGCCTGACCGCTTCTTCGCGCGCATCGCGCCCACGCAGGTGCGCGAGCCGAAGGTCATCAAGGTGAACCGTCCGCTCGCCGACCTCCTGGGGATCGATGCCGACGCGCTGGTCGCCGCCGAGGGCGCAGCGCTCCTCTCGGGCAACGTGCCGCCCGAGGGCGCGGAGCCGATCGCGCTCGCCTACGCCGGACACCAGTTCGGAGGCTTCTCGCGTCAGCTGGGGGATGGCCGCGCGATCCTGCTCGGCGAGGTGGTGGGCAAGGACGGCAAGCGCCGTGATATCCAGCTCAAGGGCGCGGGCCGCACCCCCTTCTCGCGCGGCGGCGACGGTCGCGCCGCGCTCGGCCCCGTGCTCCGCGAGTACCTCGTGAGCGAGGCCATGCAGGCGCTCGGCATCCCCACCACCCGCGCGCTCGCCGC
The DNA here is from genome assembly GCA_043736975.1 of Polyangiaceae bacterium. Lineage (GTDB taxonomy): Bacteria > Myxococcota_A > Polyangia > Polyangiales > Polyangiaceae > Labilithrix. The sequence goes on along the minus strand of JAYTBL010000961.1, from coordinate 1,881 downwards.
CGTCACCACCGGCGAGCGCGTCCACCGCGACGAGATCCTGCCGGGCGCGGTGCTCACGCGCGTCGCTGCCAGCCACATCCGCGTCGGAACGTTCGAGTTCTTCGCCGCCCGCGAGGACCGCGAGGCGCTCGCCGCCCTCGCGAAGTACGCGCTCGACCGCCACTACCCCGAGGCCGCAGGCAAGGGCAACGACGCGTTGGCGCTGCTGGAGCGCGTGATCGACGCGCAGGCCAACCTGGTCGCGCGCTGGCTGGGCGTGGGCTTCGTGCACGGCGTGATGAACACCGACAACACCTCGATCTCGGGCGAGACCATCGACTACGGGCCGTGCGCCTTCCTCGACACCTACGACCCGCGCAAGGTGTTCAGCTCCATCGACCAGAACGGCCGCTACGCGTTCGCGAACCAGCCACGCATCGCGCTCTGGAACCTCACGCGCCTCGCCGAGGCGATGCTCCCGCTCTTCGGCGACGACGAGGACGAGGCCGCGCGCCTCGCCACCGAGCGCCTGGAAAGCTTCACTGCGATCTTCGAGGCGGCGCACGAGCGCGTGCTGCGGGCGAAGGTCGGCATCGGAGACGGCGGAGAGAGCGCCCTGCCGCTCGCGCGCGATCTGCTCGAGCGCATGGCCACCAACGAGGTCGACTTCACGCTCTTCTTCCGCCGCCTGTGCGCCTCGGCCGCCGATCCCTCGGCCGACACCGAGACCGCCGCGCTCTTCGCCGATCCCGGCGCGTTCCGCGACTGGGCGGAGGGCTGGCGCGCGCGCCTCGCCACCGAGGACGTGACGCCCGCCGCGCGCGCCGCCGCGATGAAGCGCGCGAACCCTGCCTTCATCCCGCGCAACCACCGCGTGGAGGAGGTGCTCGCCGCCGCGATTCGCGAGAGCGACTACGCGCCGTTCGAGACGCTCTCCCGCGTGCTCGCGAATCCCTACGACGACGAGGGGGAGGACGCGCGATTCGCCGACCCCCCGCCCGCCGGCCAGGGCCCCTACCGCACCTTCTGCGGGACCTGACGCAAAGGGGCGTGATGCCTGTTGTCGTAACGTGAAATTTCGTCTGGCGATTGCTGTCCTCGCAACCGCGACCGCGACCGCGACCGCGCTCGCGGGGTGTCGGTCGGTGGACGCCGCGATCAAGGAGCACGGCGACAAGACCAAGGCCGTCCTCTCCCGGATCGCGCCGCTCGCTTCCGACCTCCGCACGCGCGCTGCGATCACCCGCGACGACGTCCCTGCCATCGAGCCGCGGGTCGTCATGAACGCCACTGCCGACGCCGCCGACAACGCGGCGATCGTCTACTACGAGGACCTCCTCGCGCTCGGCGAGCTCGGCAACGTGTACGCGCGCATCCCGGGCACGAAGCACGTCTCGGAGTGCGCCTCGCTCCTCGACCACCGCACGATGCCGTGGGACCCGCACGACTCCCAACGCTGGAACGAGGCGATCACCGGCACCGAGGTCGCGAGCCACCTCGCGTCTTGCAGCAAGATCCGGACGCTCTTCGTCATCCGTACCATAGAGCTCGTGAAGCCCTCGAGGGCGCGCGCCGAGACGCGCACGGTGGACGGCGGCGCCGAGGGCGGCTCGATCGGGACAGTGTCGACGCCCAGCGAGAGCACCTGCCGCGTGGCGAACGTGCAGTGCAAGTTCGATGGCGGTCAGGTGAAGGCCGAGGTTCACGTGTTCTCCCTCGAGCCCTTCGGTTCTCTTCTCGTTCGCGGCGGGCGTGCTCCTGAGCAGCGCGTTCGACGCGCCGAAGCGCCTGCTCGTGTCGCGGCGTGAGCGCCACCGGCACGTGGCCCAGGCGGCGCGCGCAGCGTTCGTCGATCAGGGCATCTCGGCGACGCGCGCGCGCACCGGCATCCTCGTCTACGTC
>JAYTBL010000960.1:0-14883 GCA_043736975.1 Polyangiaceae bacterium | reverse complement strand
TCCGACTCCTCCGACTCCGCTCGCACCGTCGCGCCTGGCGCGTGCCGCGGTCGCGGCCGTCGGTGGAGGCGCGAGCGCGCCGGCGCGTGCGCTCCTCGAGGCTGTGCGGCGCGATCCGCAGCCGCTCGAGCCGCCCGCCGCGCCGCCGACCGCGGGTGACTTCGAGCTGCCGCGCTCCAGCGCGCAGCCGGGCTCGCCGTCGGGATCGGGCGAGGGGCCGCTCCCGCCTGGCCCGCCTGGCCCGCCTGGCCCGCCGGCGTTGGTGGCCGCGCCGCCGCCCGCCACCGCGGTCGATCGCTCCCGTCCCGCTGCGTTGACCCACGGCGAGTCGTGGTCGTGGTCGTGCCCGTGGCCCGCCGAGGCCGATGCGATCGACGATGCGGTGGCGATCGTCCAGATCACCGTCGATCCCGCGGGCCGCGCCTCGCGCGTCGACGTGGTGGCTGACCCCGGCTACGGCTTCGGTCGCGAAGCGCGCCGCTGCGCGCTCCGCGAGATTTACGCCCCCGCGCTCGATCGCGAAGGCCGCGTCGTCACCGGGACGACGAAGCCGTTCCGCGTCCGCTTCGCCCGCTGAGCGCGCAGGCGCGCGCGTCGGTCACTTGTTCGACGGGAACGAGAACGTCGCGCCCTCGCGCACGCCGGCCGAGGGCCAGCGCTGCGTGATCGTCTTGCGCTTCGTATAGAAGCGCACCGCGTCGGGCCCGTAGGCGTGGAGGTCGCCGAAGATCGAGCGCTTCCAGCCGCCGAACGAGTGGTAAGCGACGGGCACCGGCACCGGCACGTTGACGCCCACCATGCCGACCAGGACATTGTCCGAGAAGTAGCGCGCGGCCTCGCCGTCGCGCGTGAAGATGCACGTACCGTTTCCGTATTCGTGCTCGTTGATGAGGCGCATGCCCTCCTCGAGCGTCTTGACGCGCACCACGCCGAGCACCGGTCCGAAGATCTCCTCGCGGTAGACGACCATCTCCGGCTTCACGTTGTCGAAGAGGCACGCGCCCAGGAAATAGCCATTCTCGTGGCCGGGGATCTTCAAGCCGCGACCGTCGACCACGAGCGTGGCGCCCTCCTTCACGCCCTGGTCGACGTAGCCGCGCACCTTCTCGAAGTGCGCCTTCGTGACCAGCGGGCCCATGTCGTTCTTCGCGTCGGTGCCGGGACCGACCTTCATCTTCGCGATCTGGGTCTCGAGGCCGGCGATCACGGCATCCGCCGTGGCGTCCCCCACCGCGACGACGAGCGGGATCGCCATGCAGCGCTCGCCGCATGAGCCGAAGGCTGCCCCCATGAGCGCGCTCACCGCGTTGTCGATGTCCGCGTCAGGCATGACGATGGCGTGGTTCTTGGCGCCGCCCAGCGCCTGGACGCGCTTGCCGTTGGCGCAGCCCTTGGAATAGATGTACTCCGCAATCGGTGTCGATCCGACGAAGCTGATCGCCTGGACCCGCTTGTCGTCGAGCAGCGCGTCGACCGCCTCCTTGTCGCCGTTGACGACGTTGAGCACGCCCGGCGGCAAGCCGGCCTCGAGGGCGAGCTGCGCGATGAGCAGCGCGCTCGAAGGATCGCGCTCCGAGGGCTTCAGCACGAACGTGTTGCCGCAGACGACGGCCATCGGCCACATCCAGAGCGGCACCATCGCCGGGAAGTTGAAGGGCGTGATGCCAGCGGTGACGCCCAGCGCGTGGTGCTCGCTCCACGAATCGATGCCGGGGCCGGCGTTGCGGGTGTGCTCGCCCTTGAGGAGCTCCGTCGCATACGAGGCGAACTCGACGTTCTCGATGCCGCGCTGCAGCTCGCCCATCGCGTCCCCCGCGACCTTGCCGTGCTCGGCGGTGAGGAGGGCGGTGATCCTCTCGGCGTGCATCTCGAGCAGGTTCTTGAGCTTGCTCATCACGCGCGCGCGCTTGAGCGGCTGGGTGTTCCGCCACGCCGGGTAGGCCTTCTCGGCCGAGGCCACCGCCGCCTGCACCTGCGCGGTATCGGCGAGCAGCACGCGCTTCTCGGCGGTGCCGGTCGCGGGGTTGAAGACCTCCTGCGAGCGGGAAGAACCGAGGACGTTCTTGCCGTCGATCCAGTGGCCAATGGTGGGGAGCGCTTCAGTCACGGTGAGCTCGCGGGGCAAAAGGTTGAAGGCAGTAGTCTCCCACGCGGGCGGGGTCGACGCGATCTCCTTCGCTTCAGAAGACGTCGACCAGGATACCCCAGCTACCGTTCCGGGCGTCGTCGTGATCGCGACGTCGTCGACCGTGCCACGCTGCGGCTTGTTCGAGCCGTGGGGGCCGATCGTGCTGAACGGATCCTTCCGTACGAAGTCGACGGGCGGCGGCAACACGATCGTGGTGGTGCCGATGGTCGCGGTGGCCCTCCCGGGGTTCGCCGTGGCGGTGATCGCGACCGGCAGCCAGCGCCCGAACGGTTCGACGTCGTCACGGCGAGGACGCCGTTCGTCGCGTTCTCGTCGGACTCCGCACCGGAGGCGAGCATGAAAATTCGCGCGCTGATGATGGGGCTCGTGCTGGCAGCGGGATGTGCGAACAGTGGGACGGTGACGGAGAAGTCGCCGGTCACGCAGGATCTCGGGGCCTACCGGACGGCCACCATCGCGGTGACCGTCGCGCCGGGCATCGAGACCCCGACGTCTACCGGTCGCAGCTCGGTACGTTCCTCGAGGAGAGCCTGATGGAGCAGAAGCTGTTCGACAAGCTGGTCGCCGACGGCGGCGATCTCCAGCTCAAGATCACCATCACCAAGCTGGACAAGCCGATGTCGCTCGCGGGCGTGCCGGCCGGCGAGACCGACGCGACGTCGACCATCGAGCTTTACGACACGAAGGCGAGCAAGTCGGTCGGCAACTTCGACATCAGCGCGAGCTCGAAGCAGGCGGCGAAGACCTCGGTGAACGGCGTGAACACGCGCACCGGGGAGGACCCGCGCAAGCGCGCCCTCCAGAGCTCGGCGGACGGCATCGCGAAGTACATCGCGAGCCATCGCGCCGGCAGCGCGAAGTAGCGATCCGTACTAGGCTCCCGCAATGATCGATCCACTCCAGTCGGGCTCGGGGTCACCTCAGGGGCCCGAGACGTGTCAGATCTGCGGGGGCGACGGTCGCATCGACAACTCCTTCGGATCGGTGGCCAAGTGCCCGAGCTGTCACGGCAGCGGCAAGCGCAGCCGGGACACGGGCTTTCACGACGTGACGAAGACGAAGCCTTCTCACCATCTCCCCACGAACCGCGCGGGCGTCGTCGAGAAGCAGACGTGGCCGACCACCGCGCAGGGGGGGCAGCTGGCGACCGAGATTCGCGACGCCGCGGGTCTCACCGCCGACACCAAGGCGCGGCTCACCCGCGAGATCATCGAGCACGAGGCCAGCCACGGTCTGTGCACGCAGACCTTCCTCAAGAAGGTGCGAAAGCAGTTCCGCCCGGCCGCGCGCTGAACGGGCTGCTCAGGTCTCGGTCGACGGAGCTCTGCGCTGCAGGCTTTCGGCGACCTGGCGGATCACTTCCAGCCCGCTCATGACCTCCGCGAAGGAGCGCTGCTCCGAGGACCACTGCTCGCTCAGGAACTGGGCAGCCGGCGCAACGAGGAGGAGCAGGACCGACGCTTGCGACATGCCGTGGCTCACCAGCGAGCAGATCAGCTGCAGCGCGCCCAGGAGGTCGTCGTTGGCTGCGAAGTGCGCCAGCGATGCCACCTCGTCGGCGGTGGGCGGCGTCCGCGAGTCCGACGACATCGTCAGGGCCATCGACGGCGCACCGTGCGCCATCACCAGTCGCGGAAGGAGCTGCGCCTGGAGGGTCGCCTGGAGGTTCGCGTGGAACTTCGCGCCGAACCTCGCGTCGAGCTCGGCGCGCAGCTCCGCAACTGTTCTCCCCTTCCCCGTCACGGTCCTGGCGTACTTCTCGAAGATGGAGCTGTCAACGCTAAAAGCGCGCAACACGATGGCATTTCGGCGGCGGAAAGAGGACGATCCATCAGCGGTAATGGGACGCGAGTCCGCGAGCATCACTCGAAATGAGCAGCCTCAATTTCGCGCAGCCTGACATCACGCTGAGCCTCGATTCTTCCGGTGTGATCCGGCAGGCAGTCCTCGCCAATGCCATGGCTGACGAGGCGGTGACCAGCTGGGTGGGCCAACGCTGGGCGGACACGCTGAGCGACTCCGACGGAGGCGCGCAGCAGATGCTGGATGACGCGTGGTCGACGGGCGTGTCGCCGGTCTGCCGCGTGCTCTCCGACAACACGAAGCTGCCGGTCCTTCTCGTGCGCGGCGAAGACCTGCGCATCCTCGAGGCGAACCCCGCGGCCGTCGGCGCGCTCGGCGTCGCGAGCGACGCCGATCTGCTCCTCGGCCTCTCGGTCAAGGAGCGAGGCGCGTTCGACGCGATGCTGACCCGCCTCCGCGCAGAAGGCACGGCACCCGGGATCGTCGTGCACCTCGGGCCTTCGCGCACGGCGTGGCTGGTCCGGGCGTCGCGGATCGCCGAGTGGGCCCCGGTGTTATGCTCCACCTGATGCCGGCGGGACTGGCGCCCGCCGTGCTCGAGGCCGATGCTGCTGCGTCGGCGGCGCCGGCGTCCGGCCCAGCGCTGAGCCGCCAGGCCATGCGCGCGATCGTGGCCGACGGTATCGCCTCCGTGGAGCGCAGCTGCATCTTCTCCGTGCTCGCGCTTCGCGACGGCGATCGTGACGCCGTCGCTGGGCTCATGGGCATCAGCACCGACGCCCTCGCCGCGAAGCTCGACGGGCGCCCGAGGAAGTGACGAGCACGCTGGGAAGCTGACGTGGCGCAAGAAGGACCCACGCCCCCAGCCTTCGGCCAAGCGGATCTGTCCAACTGCGAGCGCGAGCAGATCCATCTCGCGGGATCGATCCAGCCGCACGGCGCGCTGCTGGTGGTGCGCGAGCCCGAGCTGGTGGTCATCCAGGCGAGCGTCAACGCCGCGCGCTTCCTCGGGCTCGAGGGCGACGTGATCGGCCGCACCCTCGCGAGCATCTCCGCCGATCTTCCGGGCCGGCTCGAGCCGCACCTCGGCGAGCCGATGACGACCCTGCCGGTGCCGATCCGCTGCCGCGCGGGCACCGACGGCAGGGAGCTCGATAGCCTCTCCCATCGGCCGCCGGGCGGCGGGCTGGTCGTCGAGCTGGAGCACGCCGGACCCGCGGTGAACCTCGACTCCGACGTGAGCGGCGGGCTCGAAGGGATCGTCGTCGCCGCCTCGATCCGCGCGCTCTGTGACGAGACCGCGCGGATCTTCCGCTCGTTGACGGGCTACGACCGCGTCATGGTCTATCGCTTCGACGACGACGGCCACGGCGAGGTCTTCTCCGAGGAGAAGCGGGGAGAGCTCGAGGCCTTTCTCGGCAATCGCTATCCGGCCTCGGATATCCCGCAGATCGCGCGGCGGCTCTATGTTCGGAATCGCGTCCGCGTGCTCGTGGACGTGCAATACGATCCGATGCCGCTCTCGCCGCGTCTCTCTCCGCTCTCCGCTCTCCGCTCACCGGCCACGAGCTCGACATGTCGCTGTGCTTCATGCGCAGCACATCGCCGATCCACGTCCAGTACCTCAAGAACATGGGCGTCTGCGCGACGCTCGTGGTCTCGATCCTCGTCGGCGGCCGCCTGTGGGGCCTCGTACCCTGTCATCACTACGAGCCGCGCTCGGTTCACTTCGAGATGCGCTCGGTGTGCGAGCTCCTGGCCGAGGCGGCGGGGACGCGCATCGCGGCGCTGGAGAGCTTCGCGCAGTCCCAGGCGGAGCTCGCGGTGCGCCGCATGGAGCAGCGGATGGTCGAAGGGATCACCCGCCACGGCGACTGGCGTGCGGCCCTGTTCGATCCTTCGCATTTGATCCTGAAGCCGGTCAACGCCACCGGCGCGGCGCTCATGGACGGTCAGGTGCTGACGGTGGGCGAGGTGCCGGCCACCGAGGTGCTCCGCAGGCTCGGTCGCTGGCTCGACGCCAAGGGCCTGCAGGAGACGGGCTCGGCGGGCATGTTCGCGACGTGCTCGCTCGCGCTCGACGAGCCTGAGTTTGCGTCGATCGTGGGGGTGGCGGCCGGCCTCCTCGCCATCCCGGTCTCCAACCTGCGCGGCGACTACCTGATCTGGCTCCGGCCCGAGCAGGTGCGCACCGTGACCTGGGGCGGTCACCCTTTCAAGCCGGTGGTCGTGGGCAACAGTCCTTCCGATCTCTCGCCGCGCCGCTCGTTCTCGCAGTGGCACCGGGTCGTCGAGGGGACCTCGGAGCCCTGGTCTGCGCCGGTGTTGACGACCGCGCGCCTCATCGGAAATACCGGGAGCGATGTCGTCATCCAGTTTCGATCGGTCGGCATGCTCATCGCCCAGGCTCAGCTCGACCTGCTGCGCGGCCAGGTCGAGCGATCGGCGCACGCGGTCGTCGTCGCCGGAGATCTCGGTCAGATCGTGACGAGCAGCGAGGCGTTCGAGGCCATGGTGCCGCCCTCGCATCCGGCGCTCACGCGCCTCGAGGATCTCGCGCAGCTGTTCGAGGACCCCGCGGCGGTGCTGCACAGACTGCGCGACCTCGTCGGCCGCCGTCAGCCCTGGCGCGGCGAGGCGCAGCTGATCGGCAGCGACGGCGAGGCCCGCCCGGTCCTGGTGCGCGCGGACCCCGTGTTCTCGGCGCCCGAGTGCGTGCTGGGGTTCGTCGTCGCCGTCACCGATCTCGTCGAACGCAAGGTGGCGGAAGCCGCGCGGCGCCGGTTCCAGGAGACGATCGTGATGCACAGTCGGCTGACGGCCGGCCTGCTCGACTCGAAGATGGACCTGCTCCACAAGAACCTCCTCTCGGCGGTCGGCGAGAATGCGCAGCTGGCCGCGCTCGAGATCACCGATGGCGTGGAGGTCAGCCAGATACCGGCGCTCCTCGAGAGCGTGCAGAGCTCGGTCGATCGCGCGTCGCTGTCGCCCCGCCTCCGCCGGCCGGCGATCGACGATGCCACGACGGCGCTCGGCGCGCTCTACGTGGTGGTCGGCGCTTCGCTCGGCGCGCGGGTGCTCGTGCAGCAGGCGGCAGCGCTCTCGCTGCCTGCCGAGGGCGGCAACGCGTACCTCCAGGCGCTCGCGACCTCGACCGACTGGCCAGCGTTTCGCGAGCTGCTCGAGAGCGAGCCGATCTCTTCGGAGGCGCGGCTCGGAGAGGGCGCAAACGCTGCCTTCGAGAGCATCCTCGAGGCTCTGACCGCGACGATGCCTGGGCTCGTCAGCGCGCGGCCCTGATCCGATCGATCTCTCCGCGCACGCCCGCGGCCTTCGCGGCCTGACCGATCATGTCGAACGAGCGCGCGATCAGCGAGAGGGCGACGACATCCTGCCGGTCGGCCTGGTAGCAGATCTGGAGCTTGGTCAGCGCCTGCGTGACGTCGTGCGGCGGACGGTTGCGCGCGAGATAGAGCTCGGCGCAGATGCGCGCCTGTTCCGCGTCGGGGCGGTGGTGGAGCAGGCGCTCGAGCACCTGGATCGCGTCGTCGCGTCGTTCGAGCTGCACGAGCAGGCCCGCGGCGGCGCGGAATCCCGCGACCGCACCCTCGACGTCTCCCTCGCGGGAGAGCGCCTCGGCGAGACGGAGGTGAGGGATCGGATTGTTCGCGTCGAGGTGCGCGATCTTCCGATAGACATCGGTAGCCTCGCGCTCTCGCTGCCTCCGCTGGAGGCTCGCCGCGACCTCGTTGAGGAGCGCGAGCGCGTCGACGTTGAGGCCCTGCTCCTGGTAGAGGTCGGCGAGGCGGCCCGGCACGTGGCCGTAACGCTCTTCAAGCTGGGGCGCGTGCGTCGCGATCATCTCGCGGACCTGCTTGTAGACGGCGGAAGCCTTCACCGCGAAGCCTTGTCGTTCGTAGAGCTTGCCGAGCGAGTCGTGCGTATCGATCGCCTCTGCCCAGAGCGCTTGCTTCGCCTGGAGCTCACCGATCTTGTGCAGCACGCGAACGTCGTTGGGGTCCGCGGCCAGCAGCGGCTTCAGCTCGAGCACCGCCTTGTCGTACTTGCGCTTCTCGATGAGCTTCTGCGCCGCCTCGAGCACCTTCTCGCGATGGATGGCCACGCCGTCATCGTACGTGAACGCAGGGCTGTAGCGTACTGCCACGGTTCGCGAGCGTGAACCCAGCGTTCATGCAGTTCTGCGGCGGTGAAGCTCGACGGCAAGATACGGCTCGCGTGGGACGAGCACGTGCTCCCCGGTCTCATCGAGCGCGCTTGCAAGAGCAGCGACATCCTCGAGGAGCGGAGGCGCATGGTGCCCCGCGCCGAGGGGCGTGTCCTCGAGGTCGGGGTCGGCACCGGGCTCAACCTGCGCTTCTACGAGCCCGCGCGGGTGCGGGAGGTGGTGGGCATCGATCCTTCTGCCCCAATCCTCGAGCGTGCGCGGCAGCGCCTGCCCGACGCGCGGGTTCCGGTGTCCTTGGTGCGCGCTTCGGCGGAGCTCCTCCCGCTCGACGCGGCGCGCTTCGACAGCATCGTGCTGACCTACACGCTGTGCAGCGTCGCGCGCCCGGCGGCGGCGCTCGCGGAGATGCGGCGCGTGCTGCGCCCCGGCGGCCGCCTCTCCTTCGTGGAGCACGGCGTCTCGCCCGACGCCTCGGTGGAGCGCCGGCAACAGCGCATCACGCCCCCGTGGCGCCGCGGAGGGGGCAATTTCCATCTCACGCGCGACGTCGCGCGCGAGCTGACGACCGCGGGCTTCGACCTCGAGGAGTCGAAGGCGGGCTACGCGGGCGACGGCATGCGCTGGCTCTCGTTCACGTACGAAGGCGTCGCGCGCTGACCCGACCGGCGGCGGCGCGCGCGGCGCGGGCAGGGTATCATCCACATCATGCCGCACGCCGCGCCGCTCGACGCCATCATCGAGAACGGGCTGTTCTTCGATGGGACCGGCACGCGCGCCGGCGTGCTCACCAACCTCGGCATCCGCGACGGGCGCGTGGTCGCGATCGATCCGGCGCGGCTCGCGCGCGGGCCCGAGACGCGCGTGTACGACGCGCGCGGAAGGTGGGTGATGCCGGGCTTCGTGGACTTGCACACCCACTACGACGCGGAGATCGAGGTGGCGCCGGGCCTCGCGGAGTCGGTGCGTCATGGCGTCACCACCGTGCTGCTGGGCAGCTGTAGCCTGAGCCTCGCGGTCGGCAGGCCCGACGATCTCGCGGACATGTTCTGCCGCGTCGAGGCGGTGCCCGACGAGGTCGTCCGCCCGCTGCTCGCCGCCAAGAAGACGTGGAGCACGCACGCGGAGTACTTCCGGCATCTCGGCGAGCTGGCGCTCGGACCGAACGTGGTCTCGTTCGTGGGTCACTCCGCGATCCGCGCGCACGTGATGGGCATCGAACGCAGCCTCGATGGTCAAGTGGTACCCAGCGAGGACGAGCTACGCGCGATGGAGGCGCTGCTCGAGGACGCGCTCGACGAGGGCTATCTCGGCCTCTCCATCCAGACCCTCCCCTGGGACAAGATGGGCGGGGATCGATCGTTCCGCAGCCGCCCGCTGCCGTCGACCTTCGCGCGCTACGGCGAGTATCGCCGGCTCGCGCGTATCCTCAGGCGCCGGGGCCGGATCTTCCAGGGAGTGCCGAACGTCTCCACGAAATGGAACGTCGTCTTCTTCCTCTTCGAGAGCGTCGGGCTCCTCCGCCGCACCCTGAAGACGACCGTGATCTCGATGATGGACCTGCGGAAGCAACGCTGGCTGCGCCCGATGATCGGGGCCATCTCGCGCGTCTTCAACACCGTGCTGGGCGCAGACTTCCGCTGGCAGGCGCTGCCCGAGCCGTTCGATCTGTGGGCCGACGGCGTCGATCTCGTGGTCTTCGAGGAGTTCGGCGCGGGCGCCGCGGCGCTGCACTACCGGAGCCACGAGGATCGCGTGAAGCTCTTCGCCGATCCGGCCTACCGCAAGAGATTCAAGGAGGAATGGAAGAGCCGCTTCCTGCCCAAGGTCTTCCACCGCGACTTCAACATGGCCGAGGTGATCGCGTGCCCCGACGCTTCGCTCGTCGGGCGGACGTTCGCGGGCATCGCCCGCGAGCGCGGGCAGGACGCGGTCGACACGTTCCTCGATCTCGTCGCCGAGCACGGCACCGCGCTGCGCTGGTACACGATCATGGCCAACGATCGCGAGCAGCAGCTCCAGGCGGTGGTGAGCCATCCCGACGTGCTCATCGGCTTCTCCGACGCCGGCGCGCACCTCCGCAACATGGCGCACTACAACTTCTCGCTGCGCATGCTGCGGCTGGTCGACCAGGCCGCGCGCCGCGGCCAGCCGTTCATGCCCCTCGAGCGCGCGGTCTGGCGCCTGACCGGCGAGCTCGCCGACTGGCTCGGCATCGAGGCTGGGCACCTCGCGATCGGCGGGCGCGCCGACGTGGTGGTCGTCGATCCCGACGGCCTCACCGACCAGCTCGACGCCACGGCGGAGGCCTCGATGCCCGAGTTCGACGGCCTGGTGCGGCTCGTCCGCCGGAACGACAGCGCAATCCAGCTCGTCCTGGTCAACGGGCACGAGGCGGTGCGGGACGGCGTACCGACCGCCGCGCTGGGTCGGGTGCCGATGGGCACCGTGCTGCGCACCGCCACGTATTGATAGCGCGGCGGCCATGCTTCTGCGTGCGTGCTTGCTTGCCTCGCGCGACCGGTACGCGCACGATGCGCCGCGATGGGCGCCCGCCGAAACCGACTCCTCTTTGCCGTCCTGGGGGCCTTGCTGGGCGGGGTCTTCGTGTTCGTACACGGCGCGCGTGCCTCGGCCTTCGGGCAGGCCTGCCTCCTCTCGCTCGCGGGCCTGACCTTCGCCCACATGCGCGAGCTGCGTGAGCTCGGCAAGATCGACCACCGCACCCACGCCACGCGCACCGCCTGGTACCACTTCGCTACGACCAACCTCGTCGCCGTGGCCTACGCCTGGTTCATGTTCGACGGCTACGCGAGCGGAATCTCCGCGGAGTCGCCGTTCAAGGCGTTCGGCAGCGCATCGAAGGACTGGATGCTGGGCACGAGCGTCGTCGGCGGGACGCTGGCGCTCTTCCGCTCGGCGACCAACAACTCGGCCTCGCTCGCGGCGCTACGCCAGAACGAGGAGCTCCACCAGGAGGTCCGCTCCCTGCGCCGGATGCTGGGAGACACGGCGACGCTCACCTCGATGTCCCTCGACGCCTCGCAGGCGTCGTCGGTGGAAGAGGTCACGCGCTCCGTCGAGCGCATGGTCACGATCGCCAGCGATCTGCCCGAGAAGTCGGAGTCGGTCGATGCGTTCACGGTGTGGATCCGCGACGAGACGCTCTGGCGCGTCCTCACCGGCCGCGGCGTCTCGGCCCGCACCGTGACCAGCTTCACGCAGCCGGTCCTCACGGCGGAGAAGCAAGGGGAGGGGCTGCTCGCGAACCTCGCGGCGACTGGCGGCACGCACCTCGTGATCGCAGCCGACGCCTCCAAGCACGCCTGGTACGCGAAGGACCCGAGCTCGAGCCGCGTGACCGAGTCGTTCGCGGGCGTCCTCCTGCGCGACAAGGCGGGCCAGCCGATCGGCGCGCTCTGCCTCACGAGCCAGGACGCGGGGGCTCTACCGTCCGCGTCGACCCCGAAAGAATTGCAGCGTTTCGAGAAAGTGCTTCAATTATGGGCAGCGACGTTCTCGCTCCCGGTCCAGCGCTACTACGAGCTCATCGAGGCGGAATAACCATGCGCGATCCCCATGCCAAGACGGTCACCAACACTGAGCTCGTGCGGGAGATGCGTGCGCGTCGCGCGGCGCGCGCCGAGGCCGTTCCGCCGAAGGTGAGCCCGCGCTTGCCCGAGGGCTTGCGGCCGGTTCCTCCGTCGAGCATCGCCGAGCCGCCGAGCCAGAGCCCGATGCCCTGAAGGGGCCGGGTGCGGTGACGATCATCAGCACCGACACCAACCACTATGGCAGCGCGTTCACGTCCGGGAGAGCGCATGGGCGCCTGGGGCGACAAGGCATTCGAGAACGACTCGGCGCTCGACTGGTTCGCGGAGCTGGAGGCCGACGAGGAGGACTACCTCGACGTGGACGAAGGTGCGGCCGCGATCGCCGCGGCCGAGGTGGTCGCCGCAGCGCGGGGGCGAGGTCGCGACCGCGTGACGAAGCCGGTGATCGCATGGCTCGATGCCAACGCGGCGCAGCTGGTCGCCGAGGATATCGTTCTCGCGGCGCGCGCCGTCGAGCGCGTGGTCGGCGAGAGCTCCGAGCTCCGCGATCTCTGGGAGGAGGGCGACGCCGACACCCCCTGGCATGCGGACGTGCGCACGCTCCTCGATCGCCTGGGCAGCGCGGCGACCTTCGGAGCGCCGCGGCGCCGCCGTGGCGACAAGGCCGACGAGGACGAGAAGCAGGTGCTGCTCACGTTCCTCGCCGCGCGCGGCCTCGCGCCAACGGAAGCGCAGTGCGCGCGCATCGCCGCCTCTTCGAGCGCCGCGGAGGTCCGCGATTGGCTCTCCCGGGCGGTCCTCGCGGGGTCCGTGGCCGACGTCCTCGACGACTGAACCGCGAGTCACCGCGCCGCGTGCGCGTTCAGCGCCGACCCCGCTCGGAACCAGGCCACCTGGCTCGCGCCATAGGTGTGGCGCAGCGCGATCGCCACCTCGCTGCCGTCGTCGTGATGGACGACGCAGCGCACCGGCTGCCCCGGCGCCAGCGCGTCGAGCCCGAGGATGTCGAACCGGTCGCCTTCGCGGAGGCGGTCGTAGTCCGCCGGATCGGAGAACGTCAGCGCCAGCAGCCCCTGCTTCTTCAGGTTCGACTCGTGGATCCTGGCGAAGCTGCGCGCGATGACGGCGGCGCAGCCGAGGAGGCGCGGCGAGAGCGCGGCGTGCTCGCGGCTGCTGCCCTCTCCGTAGTTGCGATCGCCGACGATCACCCAACGGACGCCGCGCGCCCGGTATGACCGCGCGATCGCCGAGATCGCCCGCCGCTCCCCGGTCGCCGGGTCCTTCGCGGTCCCGGTCGCGCCGCCCGCGGCGTCGTGCGCGCCGGAGAGCAAATTGTCGCTGAACCGATCGAGGTGTCCGCGCAGGCGCAGCCACTCGCCGGCCGGCGAGATCTGATCGGTGGTGGTCTTGCCTCGGGTCTGCACGAGGAGCGGCAGCCCGGCCAGATCCTGCCTGTCCCACGCCGGCCACGGCGCGAGTCGGAGGAGGCGCTCGCTGGCCGGGTCGATGACGATCTCCACGTCCGCGCCCTCCGCCGGCGGCGCGATGTAGTCGCCTTCGGAATGGACGAAGCACCTGGGCGGGACGTCCGCGGCGTGCGCCGGCGGCGCGAAGCGAAAGGGCTTCCCGTCGGGCGCGGTGAGCGTGTCGCGGCGCGGGTCGAAGGAGAGCCGGCCCGCGATGGCCAGCGCAGTCACGATCTCCGGGCTCGCGATGAAGCTCATGGTCGTGAGACGCCCGTCGTTTCGCCCGGCGAAGTTGCGGTTGTACGAGGTCAGGATGGTGTTCGGCGCGGCGCCTTCGCTGCGCCGCCACTGTCCGATGCAGGGCCCGCACGCGCTGGCGAGCACCACCGCGCCCGCCCCCACCAGCGGAGCGAGCTGCCCGTCGCGCTCGATGGTCGCGCGCACCCGCTCGGAGCCAGGCGTGACGTACAGCTTCGACGTTGCGCCCAGCCCGCGCGCGGCCGCCTGCGACGCCACGTCCGCTGCGCGCGCCATGTCCTCGTACGACGAGTTCGTGCAGCTGCCCACGAGCGCCACTGCGATCGCGTCCACGAAGCCGTTCGCCGGGTCACGCACCTCGGCGGCCAGCGCGGAGAGCGGCCGCGCGCGGTCCGGCGAGTGCGGTCCGGCGACGTGCGGCTCGAGCTCGGAGAGGTCGAGCTCGATCACGCGCTCGTAGAACGCCTGAGGATCGGCCATCACCTCGGCGTCCGGGGCCAGGAGCGCGAGGTGACGCTCGACGACCGGCACCAGCGCCGCGCGGTCGGTGGCGCGCAGGTAGCGCAGCATGCTCTCGTCGGTCGCGAACAGCGACGTCGTTGCGCCCAGCTCGGCGCCCATGTTGGTGATGGTGGCCTTACCGGTGGCGCTGATGGTGGCCGCGCCAGGCCCGATGTACTCCACGATAGCGTTGGTGGCCCCGGCGACGCCGAGCACACCGGCGAGGTGGAGGATGACGTCCTTGGGCGCGGTCCAGCCGCGGAGGCTGCCGCAGAGGCGCACCGCGATGCGCCGCGGGTAGAGCAGCTCCCAGGGCAGGCCCGCGATCACCTCCACCGCCTCGGCTCCACCGACGCCGATCGCGCAGGCGCCGAGGCCGCCCGCGTTCGGCGTGTGCGAGTCGGTGCCGATGATCAGCTGGCCCGGGAATGCATACCTCTCGAGGACCACCTGGTGGATGATGCCCGCGCCGGGACGCCAGAAGCCGGCGCCGTACTTCGCGGCGGCCGAGCGCAGAAACTCGTAGACCTCGCCATTCTCGCGCTCCGAAGCGCGCAGGTCGGAGAGGCCGTCCGCGCGCGCCTCGATCAGGTGGTCGCAGTGAATGGTGGTCGGTACGGCAACGCGCGAGCGCCCGGTCTGCATGAACTGGAGGAGCGCAGTCTGCCCGAGGACGTCCTGGAACACGACGCGATCGGGCCGGAGCGCGAGGTAGCTCTCGCCGGGAACCAGCGCGCCGACCGCGGGGTCGTCGAGGTGCGCGAGGAGGAGCTTGTCGGCCAGCCCGAGCGGTCGCCGGACGCGGCGCCGGGCGACGGAGAGGCGCTCCTCCAGCGAGGCGTAGAGGCGCGCGACGGACGCGGCGGTGGGGATGATCGGGAAGGGGGCGGCGGGGTCGGCTTTCATGGCTGGAACCTACGGTCAGCTCGAGCAAGAAACAGCCGAATGGGCAGAATACAATGTATTCCT
>JAYTBL010000959.1:0-6785 GCA_043736975.1 Polyangiaceae bacterium | reverse complement strand
CAGCCGGAGCGTCCACCAGGGCCTCGGCATGGCCGTAGCGGTCGCTGCCGCCGCCGAGCGTGTGGTTCCAGTTGAGCGTCCTCTTCGCCTCGAGGAGGCGTGCGATCTGCGGGTCCTTGGCGGGGTCCGTGCCACCGCCATCCGCGTGGGCCGTCGCGGGGAGCGTTCCGAGCGTTCCGAGAGCTACGGCGAGGAGGGCGGGGGAAAGTCGCATGTTCGTGGATCTCCTCGGAGCAGAAGTCGTGCCGACGGTCATACGGACCGAGCCCCGCGATTCTCCCCCGCTGTGCCCGGCCGGTATTCTGCGGTGTAACCGAAGCGCCACGGTCGCCGTGTCGCCCGGGTGTCCGGATCGGGACAGCCCTGTCAGGGCGACGGCGGGAGCCGGAGGTAGCCGACGGCCTTCGTGGTGCCGGATCGCCAGGCCACGTGGATCCGCCCGATGCCGTCCACCGCGACGTCGAGGAGGGGGTGCCCGTCCGAGCCGCCCATTGGGCCGAACACCCCGGTCTCGACCAGAACCGACCGGAAGCCGCCCGGCGCCGTGCTGTCCGCCCGGTAGACCCGGAGCTCGCTGGTCTTCGCGTCGCGCGCGAAGGCGGCCGCGATCACGGCGCCTCCTTTCAGGGTTCGCCCCGCGATGGCGACTCGCGCCCCCTCGAGGCTGGTGGCGGCGGCCGTCCCGATGAGCACTGACTTCTCGAGGATGGCCTCGCCGGTGCGAAAGCCATCGGCCCCGAGCTTCGCGACCACGAGGTCCCCGACCGTGTCCGAGGTGCGGCGGTAGTAGGCGACGGCGAGACCGGCACCGTTGGGTGCGATTCCGACACTTCCGCCCGCGGTCACTGCGCCACCGTCGTCCACCGCGGTGGCGGCGCTCCAGCTGGTGCCGGCGCGCGTGCGCTGCTCGACGGCAAACGCGGGCGCGGTGGTGGTGGCCTGGAGCGCGGCGCGGAAGGCGCCGGCCGCGTGCGTCACCGCGAGCTCTGCGGCGCCCGCCGGCGGCGCCACGAAGGCGAGGGATGCGCCGGAGAGAGGATCGGCGTCGAGCACGGGGACGCCCGGGACGCAGCTCGCATCGAAGCCGAGCGCGGCGCCGCGGAAGAGCCCCGCGGCGTCGCCGCCGTAGCGGGCCAGCTCCGACCACGCGAGGACGACGTTCCCGGCGCCGTCGGTGGCGCTCTTGATCTGCGAGAGACGGGGCAAGACGCCGGCGCTCACGGCGGCCAGCGTGGACTGGGGCGTGGGCCTCGCATCGGCGGCGATCGGCGCGATCCGCAGCACCGACGACTGCCCGTACACGATGCCGAAGCAGCCCTTCGACGGCGAGAAAACCGCGACCGCCTGCCCGACCGGGCTCGCCACCGCCTCCAGCGCAGTATCCGACGTGATGACGAGGCGTGGCGGGTTCTCCGCGCCCGCGATACGTGCAATATGCAAGTGTCGTTGGGCGGAGGGCGTCTCGACCCAGGCCATCACCACGTCGCCCGCCGAGTCGGCGGCGAGCGACACCACCCCGGAGAGGACGGTGCTGGGCGCCACCAGCAGCTTCTCCACCGTTCCCGGGGGCGGCGCGACCTGGTCCGCGGCGCCGCCGTCGTCGGGGGCGCTCTGGTCGGCGAGGGCGCCGTCGGCACGAGGGCCGGCGTCCCCGGCGTCGTCCCCGTCGACCACCGCGACCCTGAGATCGGCGCAGGCCCCGGCGCCGAGCGCGACGATCAGCGAAAAGAGGAGCGGAAGGTGCCGGCGCATCACGGCCACGACCTAGCACGACGGGGATCACCGCGCTCGCCGGTCAGGGGGTGCTCGCGGCGGAGCGGCACGACTGCTAAGGGTGCTCGCCTTGTCCATTCAATGGTTTCCCGGTCACATGACCAAGGCGCGGCGCCTGATCATCGAGGCGATGCCCGATCAGGACGTCGTGATCGAGGTCCTCGACGCGCGCATGCCGCACGCCAGCGAGAACCCGCTGATCACCCAGCTCCGCGGGCTGAAGCCGTGCGTGAAGGTGCTCAGCAAGAGCGACCTGGCCGACCCCGCCATCACCACCCTGTGGCTCGCGCACTTCGAGCGGAGCGCCGCGAACGTGCTCGCCATCGCCATCACCACCGACCGTGAGGCCGAGACCCGCGCGCGCATCGCGCAGGCCTGCGGCGCGCTCGCGAAGCCCTCGCGCGGCCGCAAGACGGCGCGCGCGATGATCGTCGGCATCCCCAACGTCGGCAAATCCACGCTCGTGAACACGCTGGCCCAGCGGAAGATCGCCAAGGTGGGAGACGAGCCCGCGGTCACGAAGGGCAAGCAGATCATCGAGCTCAAGAACGGAATGGTGCTCTCCGACAACCCGGGGATCATGTGGCCGAAGATCGAGGACCCCACCGCGGGGCTGCGCCTCGCGTTCGGGGGCGCGATCCCGGACGCCGCCATCGACTACGACAACGTCGCGCTCTTCGGCGCGAACTTCGTGCGCGCGCACTATCCCGACCTGGTGATGAAGCGCTACAAGATCACCGAGATGCCGCCCGATGCCAACGGCCTCCTCGAGGAGATCGGCCGGCGCCGCGGATGCTTGCAGAAGGGCGGCAAGGTCGACGTGCGCAAGGCCGCCGACATCCTCATCCACGAGTTTCGCACCGGGCTCATCGGACGGATGAGCCTCGAGCGTCCGGACCGCGAAGCGCCCCCCGAGCAGTGAACCTGCTATGGGGGCAGGCTGGAAATGCCCGTCCTCACTGCTCACTCCGTCACCAAGGCCTACGGTCTCCGCCCGCTCTTCGATCAGGCCACCTTCACCATCCGCCGCGGCGAGAAGGTCGCATTGCTCGGCCCCAACGGCACCGGCAAGTCGACGCTCCTCCGCGTGCTCGCGGGCCTCGAGCCCCTCGACACGGGAACCATCGATCGCCGGCGCGACGCCGTTATCCTCTATCTCCCGCAGGAGCCGGAGCTCGACCCGGCCCGCACGCCGCGGGAGATCGCCCGGGAGGGGCTCACCCATTGGCACGCCGCAAAGTCGAAATACGATGCGGTCTCGGAGCGGATCGGCGCCGGCGAGATGACCGACGAGCTGATGGCCGAGCAGGCCAAGCTCGCGGAGGACGTGGAGCGGCTCGGCGGCTGGTCGCGCGATCACGAGGTCGACGAGATCCTGCTCCACCTCGGCGTCATCGACGTCGAGCGCCCGGTGGGCACGATGAGCGGCGGAGAGAAGCGCCGCGTCGCGCTGGCGCGCATCCTGGTGGCGAAGCCCGATCTCGCGATCTTCGACGAGCCCACCAACCACCTCGACGCCGACACCATCGCCTGGCTCGAGGACTACCTGGTGCGCGAGTTCCCGGGTGCCGTGCTGCTCGTCACCCACGATCGCTACGTGCTCGACAAGGTGGCCACGCGCGTCTTCGACCTCGAGAACGGGCAGGTGACCGAGTACACCAAGCGCAGCGATCGCGAGGGCGCGTTCGTCGATTTCCTCGAGCAGAAGGCGGAGCGCCTGGCGCAGGCGGGGCGCGTGGAGTCGAACCGGCAGAACTTCCTCCGCAAGGAGATCGAGTGGCTGCGGCGCGGACCCAAGGCGCGCTCCACGAAGCAGAAGGCGCGCATCCAGCGCGCCGAGACGGCGATCGCCGCCGACGGCCCGCGCCTCCGCGGCGAGGTCGAGCTGGTGGGGCTCGAGGCCGGCTCCTCGCGCCTCGGCAAGACCATCCTCGACATCGAGAACGTGAGCCTCGACCTCGGCGGGCGGCGCCTCATCGAGGACCTGAGCCTGCGCCTCGTGAAGGGGGCGCGCGTCGGCATCGTCGGGCCGAACGGGGCGGGGAAGACCACCCTTCTCAAGCTCGTGACCGGCGAGCTCGTACCGACCTCCGGCAAGGTGACGAAGGGGCTGCAGACGAAGATCGCCTACTTCGATCAGTCCCGCAGCACCCTGCGCGACGACTGGACGGTCTTCGACAACGTCGCCGAGCGCGAGCACTCCGACAAGACCGGCGGCGGCACCGTGACCATCGGCGATCGCGTGCTCGGCATGCGCGCCTACCTCGAGCTGTTCATGTTCGACGGCGCCGCGCTCCGTCGCAAGGTGTCCGCGCTCTCCGGCGGCGAGCGCGCGCGCGTCGCCCTGGCCCTCGCGCTCAAGACCGGAGCCAACACGCTCCTCCTCGACGAGCCCACCAACGACCTCGACATGGACACCCTCGGCTCGCTCGAGGATCTGATCGAGACGTGGCCCGGCTGCGTGCTGGTCGTCTCGCACGATCGGTGGTTTCTCGATCGCGTCGCGACGTCGATCCTGGCGTTCGAGGGCGGCGGGAAGGTGCAGCTCTACGCAGGCAACTGGGAGAGCTACCGCGAGCAGAAGCGGGAGGACGAGAAGGCCGCCAAGCAGGCCACGCGCCCCGCGAGCCGGCGGCCGCCGCCGCCCTGAACGACTGGGGCATTCGTGAGCGGTGACGCATCACGACACCAGCGCGAGCGCGTAGCAACGGAGAAAACGGGTCATTTCCGCGCGGCATGACGGTTGCTCAATGGTGCAGCATGTCAACGAAGTCCAAGCGCCGCATCGCCCGCCGAGCCACCGAGCAGGGCACGTCCTCGCTCGCGAGCATCGGGCCGAGCTCCCAGCACCGGATCGAGGGTCAGCTCGTGGGCGCGCTCCTCAACGCGATCACCTTCGGAGCGGTCGATGGCCCGCCGAGCGCGCGCGCTCCGTCGTCGAGCAAGCAGCCCGCGGACGCGGCGCAGACCGCCTGACCGAGACGCGCTAAGGTGGACCGGAGATGCCTCCGGTCGCCATCACCTGGACGGTCCCGATGCTGGTCATCGCCTCGGTGGTGGTGGTCAGCGTCCTGGCGTGGATCATCAAGCCGCTCCAGCGCGCGTTCGTGCTCGTCCCCTACCTCATCCGCGAGAAGCACCAGTTCCACCGGCTCCTCACCGCGGGGTGGCTGCACGCCGACGTCTCGCATCTGCTCTTCAACATGCTGACGCTGTGGTTCTTCGCCGATCAGGTGGTGAAGGTGCTAGGTGCCCTGCAGTTCCTTTTCCTCTACGTGACAGCGGTGGTGGCGGCGCACATCCCGACCACCCTCCGGCACTCGAAGAACCCGAAGTACGGCTCGCTGGGCGCCTCGGGGGCGGTCGCCGCCGTCGTCTTCAGCGCGATCCTGCTGCACCCGGACATGAAGTTGAGCCTCATGTTCCTGCCGATCTTCGTGCCCGGCTACGTGTACGCCGTCTGCTATCTCGCCTACAGCGTGTTCAGCGCGTGGCGCGCGCGCGACGGAATCAACCACGATGCGCACTTCGCGGGCGCGCTGTACGGAGTCCTGCTCACGTTCGCGTTCGCGCCCGAGCGGTCGCTCGCGACGATCCACCGGTTCTTCTAGAACTTCTTCGCGAACGCGCAGAGCGCATCGCCCGGGCAGCAGAGGTCGCCGCCGCCCACCCCCCCGATGCGCGAGGTGTGGAAGCAGACCCGCGCGCCCTTGCTGGGGTAGTAGTAGGCCCAAAAGAAGCACATCTCCGCGTTCGCGGACTCGCCGAACGAGATCTCCTCGCCCGTCGTGTTGTTCCAGCTGCACGTGAACTGGAAGCCGCCGTTATCGGGAACCGTGAAGGGGGTCTCGAACACCTCGGTCTTCGGCTCGCTCCACTGCCAACCCGGGACGTCGTAGACCATCTTGCCCGGATCGTCGTAGGCGGTGGCGGTCGCGACCTGCACGTTCGTGCCGAGCTGGTGCTCGTGCCCCGTCATCGCGAAGAACTTCACGCCCGACAGCTCGCCCGGGATCTCGAAGAAGCTCGGCCCCAGGACGTGGGTGGAGCGCGGCATCAGCTTGATGTCGGGGTTGCCGATGAAGAGGAAGCCCGCCTCGTCGCGGAAGTCGTCGTCGGAGATGGGGGTCATCGTGCTCGTCGCGGTCACGGTCTTGGGCGCGGACGAGGCGTTGACGAAGTGCATCTCGAGGCGGATCATCTGGTTCACGGCCAGCGAGTAGGCGACTCCGCTGGGCAGCGCGAGGACGTCGTCCTTCTTCTGCGTCACCATGAGAGGCGCGCCCTTCTCGGGGTCGAGCGTGTCGGTGAACGGCATGCACTTGAAGGGCGTGCGCTGCTCCACCGGGTCGTTCACGGCGTAGACGATGAGGTGGTGCGAGGCGTCGCCCAGCACGTTGTGCACGCTCCCGACGTGGAGCGGGGCGAGGTTGCCGAGCCGCATGACCACGCACTGCGTGTCCTCGGTGCCTGGTGCGATCTGCGTGGGCGGGAACGCGATCGTGATCGGGGCCGCGGCCGCGGCCTTCGGCGGTTCGCTCGCCTTGCTGCTGCAGCCCGCCACGATCACGGCCGCCGCGAACGCCAAACCACCGACCTTCGTCATGCAGAAACGCTAGCACGGGTCCCGTGCGCCACCGCCCCCCCCTCCTGTGTAGGATGGCGGGCCTGTCGCGCCGTCTTCTGCTCCTCCCCCAGCTCCTCGCGCTCCTCGCGCTCGAGCTGCGCCGCACCCTCTGCGACCCTGGACGCGGTGCCGCCGGCCGCGTCGGCGCGTCGGCGCGTGGGCCGGGCGAGGGGGCGCCGTCGCCGCCGATGAGCGCGCCGACACCGAAGCCTGCGGCCGTGCAGCCCGATGCGGCCGCGGTCTACGCGCGGATCGAGCCTGATCTGCGCCTCTGCTACGACGTCGGGCACCGTACGCCGCCGGAGATGCTCGACGGCAGGGTCACGCTCGTCGCCGCCATCGAGGTCAGCGGCGCGATGGGCTGCGTCATCCCGAGCGACAGCAC
>JAYTBL010000958.1:0-2704 GCA_043736975.1 Polyangiaceae bacterium | reverse complement strand
GTCGCGGCATCGTGCTGGGCGGGCGCTTCCGCGTGACGCAGCTGATCGGCGCCGGCGCGCAGTGCTACGTGTACGCCGCCGAGCACACGACGCTGAAGAGCCAGGTCGCGATCAAGTGTCTGCAGCCCGCGTTGGTCACGCCCGAGCTCGTGGAGCGGTTCGCGCGCGAGGCGCAGGCGCTCACGTCGATCCGCAACGCACACGTCGCCGCAGTGCTCGACGTGGGGCGCGCGCCCTGCGGCACGCCCTTCATCGTGATGGAGTACCTCGAGGGCGCCGACCTCAGCGCGCTGCTCGAGACGCGGCCGCGGCTCGAGCAGCGGCAGGCCGCGGAGATCGTGCTCCAGACGTGCGAGGGCCTGGCCGCGGCGCACGCGCTGGGGCTCGTCCACCAGGACATCAAGCCGAGCAACATCTTCCTCTCCGACGAGATGGGGGTCGTGAAGGCGAAGGTCGTGGACTTCGGCGTCGCGCGCGTCGCCATCGCGAAGACCCACGGCCCCGCGAAGTTCACGCGCTCGCGGCTCGACGACACCATCGGCGGCACGCCGTTCTACATGTCCCCGGAGCAGATCTTCGCGCATCCGGTCATCGACCATCGGTCGGACATGTTCTCGCTCGGGATGGTGCTCTACGAGATGCTGCGTGGCACGCATCCGTTCGATCTGGAGATGAGTACCCGCCAGCCAGGGCAGCCGGTGAAGATCGAGCGGAGCGGGATCGATCCCGCGCTCGCCGACATCATCCAGAAGTGTCTTCATCAGGATCCCGACAAGCGCTTCGCGAACGTCGCCGAGCTCGCGGTGGCGCTCCTGCCCTTCGCGCCCTCGCGCGCCCGTGGTCACGCCGACGCCGCGGCCGCCCTCCTCCGCAAGGCCGGGCACTCGATCGGATCGAGGATGCCCTCGTCGGTGCCGCCCCCCACGCTCTCGACGATGCCGCAAGGCATGACCATCCCCGGGGCGCCGCCGCTGCCGACGTTCGCAGCGGCCAACGGCGCGGAGGCGCCGAGCCCACCGCGCAAGCGCTGGCCAGTCTATGCCGCCGTCGCCGTCGCGCTCGTTGCTGGGGCCGTGGTGGCGTTCAAGGTCACGACGCGCCAGCAGCCGACCCCCGCAGCCGCGCAAGCGCCCCCTGCCGCCGAGGAGTCGGCGATCGCGCTGGGCGCCAACGGACGCGCACGCGCGGCCACGCCCAGCGAGCCTGAGCCCGCGCCGCCGCCGCCGAGCGCGCCGGTCGTCGTGAGCGCGGGCCAGCTGCCCAAGCCTGCGGTCGGCGGTCCCTGGCCGCCCGCGAAGCCGAGCGCCTCGGCGGCGGCGAGCGCGAAGACCGCCAAGAGCGCGCCCTCCGCGACCGGCGCGGCTCCGGCGCCCGCCGGCACCGCCGAAGATCTCGGGTTCTGAAGGAGATGCGACGATGCCCGCCCTGCCTCTTCGAATCGTGACCGCCGCTGCCGTCGCCGGCGCGCTCGCCTGGGCGCCGCTCGCCTCCGCCGATCCGACCGCCGCCGACGTTCTCCTCGCGCGGCAGCTCGGCAACGAGGGCATCGAGCTCGCGAACAAGGGTGAGTGCGAGCCCGCGATCGCGAAGCTTCAGCGCGCCGAGACGCTGCACCACGCGCCGACACTGGTGGTGAAGATCGGCGAGTGCCAGCTCAAGCTCGGAAAGCTCGTGGACGCGCTCTCGACGCTCGATCGCGCGGCCCGCGAGCAGCTCGGGCCCACGCCGCCCAAGGCGTTCGTCGCCGCGCAGCAGCGCGCGCAGGCGCTCGTGCAGGAGATCCGTCCCCAGCTCGGCACGCTGAGGGTCGAGGCCAGCGGCTCGCGTGAGGGCGTGACCTTCCGCCTCGACGGCGACGAGCTGAAGGAGGCGGCGCTGGGCCTCGAGCGCCCCGTCGATCCCGGGTCGCACGTGGTCGAGGCCACCACCGCCGACGGCCAGCGCGTCCGCCGCGAGGTGAGGGTCAAGCAAGGCGCCGGCGAGACCGTCGTCCTCGAGCTGCCCGCGCAAGCCCCCTCGCCCCTCGCGCAGCGCGCGGTGATCGGCCCCGCGCCCGACAATCGCTCGTCCGGCAAGTCGCCCGCGATGCTGGGCTGGGGCCTCACCGGCGGCGGCGCGGTCGCGATCGTCGCGGGCGCGGTCTTCGCGGGCGTCACGCTCTCGAAGAAGTCCGACCTCGATGCCTCGTGCGCCGACAAGGCTTGTCCGACCTCGTCGCGCAGCGACTACGACTCGGCGCGCACGATGGCGACGGTCTCGGTCGTCGCGCTCGGCGTGGGCGTGGTGGCGGTGGCGGCGGGCGTCTTCGTCCTGGTCACGCGGAGTCAGGGCCCCGAGCGCAGCGCCCGCGCCGCCGCGCTCCTGGGCGGCGGCACGCTCTCCTTCTGACCTGACGCGTTCGCCAAGAACGCGACGGGCTGGGATGGGATGCTCGAGCAGCGGGACGAGGAGGAGGTCATCATCACTTTGGCTTGGTGGAGCATCGGGCGCCGTCGAGACATGCCGCATACGACGCACAGTCGGCATCAGCCGAGCAGGTTGCGAAGAACTCCTTGGCGAAAGCAGGAAGCGCTGCATCCCAGCACTCCCTGCATGTCGCGTCGGGGTTCGACCGCGGCGACGCGCAGTAGGTAGCGGCGCAAGCTGTCCTGCAGACCGTGTCACGGCAGACGATCTCTATCGAAGTCGAGCCGTAGACCTTGTT
>JAYTBL010000957.1:0-2706 GCA_043736975.1 Polyangiaceae bacterium | reverse complement strand
CTCGGTCGCCCCGCCGCGAGCCCTCCAACCGAGGCTCCAGCGCGTCATGGTCGTGCCCTTCGCCTCCGCTGCCGACGACGTCGATCGCGCGACCGCTTTCGGCATCGCCGAGCTCATCGCCGATGGGCTGGATGGTCGGCCGGGCATCGACGTGTGCGCGCGCGGCGTGCGCGTTGCGGCGCACGCGAACCGGACCCTCGCCAGGGTCGGGTCGGAGCTGGACATCCCGCTGGTGATCGGAGGCCGCATCGAGGGCGAGGCGGCGAGCATCACGCTCGTCAACGCGCGAGACGGTCTCACGCTCTGGTCGCGTACGTTCCCGAGCGGCGCGCGCGATGCCTTCAGCGCCGCGTGCGACGCCGTGAACGACATCGCGCGCGTGCTTCTCGTGCCTCCCGCGGCCCCACCGGCTGCGCCGCCGGCGGACGCGAAGACCGCCGCGCTGATCCTCCGCGCTCGCTTCGAGATCGCAGCCGCCACCAGCGAGAGCGAAGATCGGGCTGTCGCCTTTCTGGAGCAAGCGTTTGCGCGCAGCCCCACCGACCCATGGGTCAACGCCGCCTACTCCCTCGCGCTCGCGCGTCGGCTGGCCGATATCGAATTCCCTGGCGACGCCGACGAGGCGCTTGCCATGGCGCTGAAGGCCGTGGAGCGTGCGCCGCGGATGGCGGCGACCCACCAGGCTCTCGCGGAGGTCCTCATCTGTCGTGGTGATCGGGTGGCGGCGGCGCGATCCATCGCATCGGCTCGCGCGCTCGCGCCGAGCAACCCTGACGTCGAGCGCATCGCGGCGCACCTCTACGTCGAGGCCGGGGCGCTGGGCGTCGGGGTGTCCCTGCTCCGATCGGCGTCCCAGCGTGACGGGGCGAGCTGGCGTGCGGTCTGGGACGAGGCGCGAACGCTCGCCGCCCAAGGGCAGAGCATCGAAGCGGAGGGGCGCGTCGACGCTGCCGGCGACGCCAATCCGCTCGCCGGGGCCCCGTGGCTGGGACGGGTTCGCGGCGCGCTCTTCCGCGGTGATCTGGGGCGCTGCGACGCGCTGCGACGCCAGCTGGGTGAGGTGTCCGCGCAAGACAAGGAGCCCATCCTCGCGGCGCTCGACGCGGTGCTCGGTCGAGCACCGGTCACCACGATGCTGGAGACGATCGAAGGCTATGCGCGTGCTCCGTCGTGCTCGCGCCAGCGCTCCGAAGAGCTGCACAAGCTCGCGACCGACGTGGCGGGGCTGGCCGACGAAACTGCCAAGGCAGCTTCGCTCCTCACGTCGCTTGCGGAAGGCGGCCTCGTCGATCTCCCCTGGCTCGATGGGAGCGTGACCCTCGCTCGTCTGCGTCCCACGGGACCATTCATGCGGGCTCATGATCTGGCATCGGGGCGCGCGCGACAGATCCTGGCCTCACTCGAACAACCGCAGCAGAAAGAAGATCGTCGATGACCCCTCCGTCGCTCGCCGCACCGGTCTCGAGCCCGGGTGCCGTCGATCTCGACGCACGCACCGATCAGGACCTCGACCTTCTCCCCTACGGCGTCATCGCGCTCGACCGGGAGGGGGTCATCGTCCGGTACAACCGCGTCGAGGCTCGCCTGGCGCGTCTCGACCGCGCGCTCGTCCTGGGCAAGGACTTCTTCCGGACGGTCGCGCCATGCACCGCGACTCCCGAGTTCGAGGGACGCTTCCGGGCCTTCATCGCCGATCCTCACGGGCCGAGCCGCATACGTTTCGAGTACGTCTTCAACTTTCGTTTCGGCGCCCAGGAGGTCGATATCGACCTGGTGCGCTCCTCGCTTCCCGATCGCGTCTACGTGTGCGTCGGACGGCGGGCCTTCCGGCGCGCGCCCCTTCGCGACACGGGGATCCCGGGGGCTGCGCTCGACGGCGTCGCCCTCTCCCAGCTCGCGCCCAACGAGAGCAAGATGGGAGTGGTGCGCGACGCTCTCGAGCGCCGCAATCTCGTGCTCGACGCGAGCTTTCTCGATGTGCTGGCGGTGAGCTTCCAGCGCGACGCGCGCGGGACCATCGAAGATCTCGGCGTCGCTTACGGACGTCGCCTGGCGCTCGATCTGGAGGCGGAGGCCGGTGAGGCGTTCGATGCCGCGCTCGCCGACATTCCGATCGTCACGACGATGGAGCTCGTCACCAACCTCTTTGCGCGCCAAGGCTGGGGTGCGCTCGCCGTCGATCTGAGGCCGGCGCGCTCGGGCGTGATGGCGTTCACCCTGGAGCGGAGCGCCTTCGCGGAGGCCCCTGGCACGCTCGGCGGCAAGCGCTGCGGGCTGGTGGCGGGCATCCTCCGCGCGCTCCTCTCGCACGTCGCCACGAAGCCGCTGGTCGTGCAGGAATCCAAGTGCTCGGCCGAAGGCGCTGGGACGTGTACCTTCGTCGCGACCGGCGCGCGGCGTGAGGAACAGCTCGGCGCGGCGACGAGGACCTCGCCGCCGCCCTCGATCGAGGAGGTCCTGCGCGCCATGGGGAGCGGCGCATGAGCGCACCTGATCGCGGACCAACCGGCTCCGTCCTCGTCGATCCGCGTGACGCGGCAAAGACCTCGGCCGCCTTCTTCGACGAGATGCCGTGGGACGGGCGCGACCCCGCGGACGCGCGCCAGTGGTCTTCGTCACGCTTCTTCGAGCTTTTTCTGAGCGCCGACTCCGCTGTCAACGAGTGAGCGAGCGCGTCTCGACAAGATCAATGCACGAGCTCAGGGC
>JAYTBL010000956.1:0-14905 GCA_043736975.1 Polyangiaceae bacterium | reverse complement strand
TCGCGCGCGCCCGCGCCAACGCCGAGGGCGCGAAGACGCCGCCCGAGAAGGCGTTCTGGACGGACCGCGCGCGCTCGCTCGGCGTGGTGGTCGACAAGCGCGGGCAGTGCTGCATCGGGCAGTCCAGCGTCGACGCGGAGAAGTGATGGCGGCGCGCGGCGGCCTGGTGGACGTCGCCGGCGCCGACGTCGCGCGCCTGCTCCCGGTGCTCGCGCAGTCGCTGGCGCTCCGCATCCGCGCTGCCGTCGATCGCGCGCAGGTCGACGCCTGGGCAGGGGCCGTGCGCGCGGCGCGCGCCTCGTGGGTCACGGACTTCGGAGGGGCGCAGCACAGCGTGGGACGTGCATGGTACACGCATCTCGAGCAAGGCCGCGCCGCCCAGTACTTCGCCGAAGTCGCCGCCTCGGACGCGACGGTGGAGCGCGTGTGCCCGGGGCTTCAGGACGTGATGCGCGGGCTCGTGGCGCGCGTGGTGGGCGCGCCGGTGGTCGCGCGCGCCGGCTGGTGCGGGCCCGGCGTTCATGTCTTTCCCGCGGGCGCGCTGGTGGCGGCGCGGGGCGGGGACATCCACTTCGACACCGAGGGCCTGACGCCAGCGCACGTGAGCGAGCGCCTCCCCGCGCTCACCGTGGTGCTGATGCTCGCGCCGCCCCAGACCGGCGGCGAGCTTCGCGTCTGGGACGTCGCCTACGCGGGCACCGACGCCTACGAGG
Source organism: Polyangiaceae bacterium (assembly GCA_043736975.1). GTDB lineage: Bacteria > Myxococcota_A > Polyangia > Polyangiales > Polyangiaceae > Labilithrix. The sequence goes on along the minus strand of JAYTBL010000956.1, from coordinate 14,192 downwards.
ACGAGGACCTCGAGCGCCCGAGCGCGCTCTGCGCGTATGCCGCGGGCGATCTGGTGGTGATCGACAGCTATCGCCTCCACCAGATCCAGCCCTTCGGCGGAACCACCGACCGCCTCTCCGCCACGTGCCACGCCGCCTTCGCCGAAGGGCGCTGGGAGACCTGGTTCTAGTTCGAATTCGAAGTGCTCGCGCTCGGGGGCCTCGTCGGGATCTTCATCTCCGGGTACAGCTCGAGCGTCTTCTGGTGGATCTTCTTGCCGATGATCTCCTCGAGCGCCGGCAGCATGCGGAAGAGCGTCACGCCCACGCGGTTGTGCCGCGGCAGGATGATCATCCCCACGTTCTTCGCGACCAGATCCATCGTCTCCTTCGCGAACACGTCCACGTCACCGGGCCGGAAGCGCTCCCACCACGAGAGCTTCCGCGCCTCGGACATCTCGTAGATCGAGCGCCCCTGCGCGCCGCCGGTGAGGATGGGCGTGCGGATCGCGCCCGGGCACAGCGCGGTCACGCGAACGCCGTGCGGCGCCGCCTCGATGCGCATCGACTTCGACAGCCCGACCACCGCGTGCTTCGTCGCCACGTAGACCGAGAGGAACGGGCTGCCGATCAGCCCCGCCACCGACGCGGTGTTCACGAGATGCCCGAAGCCCTGCGCGATGAGGCGCGGGTACACGGAGCGGATCACGTTCACCACGCCGTGCAGGTTCACGTCGATGGTGAGGTCCCAGTCGCGCTCCTCGAGGTGGTGGGTCTCACCCATCACGCCCGTGCCGGCGTTGTTGAACACGTAGTCGATGCGGCGTGAGGTCTTCTGCACGCCGGCCACCATGCGCTCGACCGCGGTCTTGTCGCGCACGTCGAGCGTGACGACGGTGGCGCGCGAGCCGGCGCGGCGAAGCTCCTCGGCGGCCTCCTCGGCGAGCGCGGTCTGTACGTCGCAGATCACGATCTCCTGGGCGCCGCGCTTCGCGAGCTCGGTGCCGATCGCGCGCCCGATGCCCGAGGCGCCGCCGGTGATGATGCTCACCGAGCCTTGATAGGTGCGGATCTTGTCGGTCATCGCTTTCCCTCCGTCTTCGGACCTACCATGATCTCGCGCTCCAGGATGTCGAGGGGCAGCGGCCCCGAGCGCAGCACCGACTCGTGGAACGCCTTGAGGTCGAACCTTGCGCCCAGCAGCGCGCGCTGCTTCTTGCGGAGCTCCTTGATGCGGAGCTCGCCGACCTTGTACGCGAGCGCCTGGCCGGGCCACACGATGTAGCGATCGACCTCGTTGACCACGTCGAGCTCGGACTTCGCCGCGTTCTCCAGGAAGAAGTCGATGGCGCGCTGCCGGTCCCACTTCAGGTGGTGCATCCCGGTGTCGACCACCAGCCGCACCGCCCGCCACATCTCGTAGGTGAGCTGGCCGAACTTCGCGTACGGGTCGTCGTAGAGGCCCATCTCCTCGCCGAGCGTCTCGGCGTAGAGCCCCCAGCCCTCCACGAACGCGCTGTAGTCGCCGTGCCGCCGGAACTTCGGGATGCCCTCCTCCTCCATCGCCAGCGCGATCTGGAGGTGATGGCCGGGCACCGACTCGTGGAGCGTGAGCGCGGTCATCTCCCAGCGCGGGCGCGCCTCGGGTTTGTACAGGTTCACGAAGAAGGTCCCGGCGCGCGCGCCGTCCTCGGAGGGCTCGCGGTAGTAGGCGGTCGTGGTGTCGGGCGCCACCGCGTCGGGGATGGGCGCGACGCCGTAGGGCGTGCGCGGGAGGCGCTTGAAGACCTTCACCAGCTGCGGGTCGACGCGCTTGCTGAGATCGCGATAGGCGACGAGCAGCTCGTCACCGCTCTTGAAGTAGAAGCGCGGATCGGTCCGCAGGAAGACGAAGAAGTCCTTGAGCGACCCGGCGAAGCCGGCGCGGATCTTCACCGCCTCCATCTCACCGCGGATGCGCGCCACCTCGCGCAGGCCAAGGGCGTGGATCTCGTCGGGCGTGAGCGTCGTGGTGGTGTGCGCGCGCGCCGCGTGCGAATAGAGCGCGGCGCCGCTGGGGAGGCGCCACGCGCCGATGCCCTCGCTCGAGGCCGGCAGGTACGTCTCGACGAAGAACGCGCGCAGCTTCACGAACGCTGGCACGACGTTCGCGAGGATCGATCGCCTCGCCTCCTCGCCCAGCCGATCGCGCTCCGCGGCAGGAACGGGCGAGTCCTTCTTCTTGTAGGGCGCGTAGAACGGGCTCTTGGTCGCGTCGCTGACGATCTGCGCGTCGATCTGCGCCACCACGCGCTGCATGATCATCCGCGGGTGCACCATGCCGGTGCGGATCCCCTCGGCCAGCACCTCGAGGGTCGCGTCCATGTAGCGCGGGAACGCGGCAAGGCGGCTGTTCCAGTCGGTGAAGCCCTTGGCGGTGTCGAAGGGGAGCTCGTCGGCGATCTCGTCGGCGGTCTGGATGCCGCCGCGCTGGTTGATCGGGAACAGGTCGAGGCGGAACGGCTGGCCGTCGACCGCGACCTGCGCCCTGTAGCGAAAGAGGTCGTAGCTGAGCGCGTCGCCCGGGGAGAGGTCGGCGCGCGAGATGCGCGAGACCTTCGCCAGCACCTCGCGGTCGTGCGCCTCGCGGCGGGCCTGGGCGGCGAGGCTGGGGTCGTCCCATCGCGCGTCGTAGCGGTGGTCGCCGGTGCTCGAGGCCCAGACCGGCGACTCCGCGAGATCGTGCTCCCACTCCTCGGCGAAGAGCGTGTGGAGTGCACGTGTCGTGGGGTTCACGGCGGCCGCGGCGGGGGCGCTCGGTCCTTCGACGCAGCACGGCAAGGCCATGCTCGATCCGATCATCCCCAGCACCAGACCTCTGGAAACAAGCGCTCTCAGGTCGTTCAGTGCCATGGCCATCGCGGCGGAGCATGCCTCGTCCGGTGTCCAACAGGAAGCTCCAAGACCTGGCCTCCGCCGCGCTGGATGCTAGAGTCCGGCCTCCATGTCAGTACCCGCGAATGGACCTCGTTTTCTCGTGATGGGATGTGGCGCGATCGGCGGCGTCCTCACGGGTTGCCTCGCCGAGACCGGCCAGGACGTCACGGTGGTGACCACCAACGAGACCATCCACGAGGCGGTCAAGGATCGCGGGCTGAAGCTGGTCGGCGAAGGCGCCGCGCGTCAGGTGCCGACGTCCTCTTCTTTCCACGTCTCGTTCGGCATGCCCGAGGCGAGCGCGGGAAAGTACGACTACGTGCTGCTCGCCACGCAGCCGCCGCAGGTCGAGGAGGCGGCGGCGATGGCGGCGCCGCTGCTCGCCGATCAGGGCGCGATGATCTGCCTCCAGAACGGGCTCTGCGAGGACCGCGTCGCGAAGATCATCGGCGCAGAGCGGGTGATCGGCGGCGTCGTGGCCTGGGGTGCGACGATGCCCGAGCCCGGTCTCTACGAGCGCACCGCCTCGGGCGGCTTCACGCTCGGCCGCATGATGGATGACTCCCGCGCCGTCCTCGCTCCCTCCCACGATCCCCTGGTGCGCGCGCTCGAGGCGGTGGGCGCGGTCGAGACCACCGACAACCTGCGCGGCAAGCGCTGGAGCAAGCTCGCCATCAACTGCGCCATCTCCTCGCTCGGCACCATCGGCGGTGATCGCCTGGGGGCGCTCCTCCAGCATCGCTTCGTGCGGCGCCTCGCGCTCGAGATCATGACCGAGGTGGTCGCGGTCTCGCGCAAGGAGAACGTGAAGCTCGAGAAGGTCTCGGGCACGCTCGATCTCAACTGGATCGCGCTCGACGAGCACGAGCGCCGCGTCGCCGGCTCGCCGAGCCTGGTCGCGAAGCACGGCCTGCTCCTGGCGGTCGGCTTCCGCTACCGGCGCATGCGCAGCTCGATGCTCTCCGCCATCGAGCGCGGTCGCACCCCCGCCGTCGAGTTCCTCAACGGCGAGGTCATCGAGCGGGCGCGGCGGCACGGCCTCACCGTCACCACCAACGATCACGTCCGCAGCAAGGTCTGGGACATCGCGAACGGGAAGGCGAAGCCGAGCCTCGCCACGCTGCGCGAGGTCTACGAGGCGACCGGCCCGCACGGCGCGTAGTCCTCGCGATTCATTGCGCCCCTTGCGGTGGCGACCAGGGCAGTTATCCTCTCGGCCATGGGGGAATCAAAGGGCGTCGAGCCTCCTCTTCCACGGATGTGGGAGGAGGACCCCGAGCCGTCGACCACGAGCCACACCGGCGCGGGAGCCTCGAAGGGCCGCGCGCTGAAGCGTCCGGCGTTGATGGTGATGGCGGGGAGCTCCGCGGGGCGCATCTTCCCCATCCAGGCCGAGAAGGTGACGGTCGGCCGCTCCAAGCAAGCCGGCTTCAGCCTCGACGACGAAGGCATCAGCCGCATGCACTGCGGGATCTCCTTCAGCGAGGGCTCGTACGTGCTCAGTGATCTCGGCTCGACGAACGGAACCCTCGTCAACGGCGACCCCGCCGATCGCGTCCCGCTCCGTCCCGGCGACCGCATCCAGATCGGGCCGGTCACCGTGCTCCAGTTCGACTACTACGACGAGGCCGAGGGCGGGCTGGTGCAGAAGATCTACGAGGCGGCGACGCGCGATCTGCTCACCGGCGCGCTCAATCGCCGCGCGTTCGACGAGCGGCTCACCGCCGAGGTCGCGTACGCGGTGCGCCACAAGGCGAAGCTGGTCGCGGTCGCGGTCGAGATCGACGCGCTCGACGGCCTCGCGCAGCAGCATGGACACGCCGCCTCCGATCGGGTGCTGTCCGAGGTCGCCACCTCGATCGCTTCGACGTTGCGCGGCGAGGATCTCTTCGCGCGCGTCTCGGGCTGCAAGTTCGTGGTCCTGGCGCGCGGGCTCTCCCTGCGGCGCGGGACCAAGCTCGCGGAGCGGATCCGCAAGCTGGTCGGCGAGCGAGCCTTCGAGAAGAACGGCGTCTCGTTCCAGGTGAGCGTGAGCTACGGCGTGGCGCAGCTGGCCGAGACGGGCCGCAACGGCGCGGGCGCGCACCTCGTCGCGCTCGCGAACGAGCGTGTCAAGCCCGCAGCGTGAGCGCCCGGGGCAGGATCTCGACGGTGAGCGGCAGGCCGCCCATCGGCTCACCGTCGACGTCGAGCAGGTAGACGTCGCGCGCGTCCTCGTTCGCGAGATCGAGGACGATCTTCTCGCCGCGGAGGTGGACGGTGCCGCCCGAGCCGATGTGCTTGCCGGTGTAGATCCCGCGCGACGTCAGGGCGAAGCCGAGCTTCGAGGTGGCGCCCAGCGCGACCAGCTCCAGGACGCCGTCGTCGATCTCCGCCATGGGCGCGACGTGCATGCCGCCGCCGAAGTAGCGGCCGTTGCAGATGGCGATCATGTAGGAGCGAACCCGGTGCTCCTTGGTCACCCCCTGGTTCGTGATCGTGACCTTCACGTTGCCCAGGCGCGCGTTGACCAGCGCCTTCAGCGAGGCGCCGAAGTACGCCGCCGAGCCGCCCAGCGTGCGCGACGCCTCGGCGACGTAGCGATCGACGAGCCCGCCCATGCCCGCGGAGAGGATGTTCACGAAGTAGTGCGCGGTCTTGCCGCCGCCCGCGAACTTGCCGACGTCGAGCGGGCGCTCGCGCCCGCTCTTGATCGCCTCGAGGTACTTGTCGAGCCGGTGCTCCAGCCCGAGCGACTTGCGGAAGTCGCCCCCGGTGCCCTGCGCGATCACCGCGATGCGCGTGTCGCGGCTCGCCTGCATGAGGCCGTTCACGACCTCGTGGAAGGTGCCGTCGCCGCCCACCGCGATGACCAGCGGATGGCCCGCGAGCGCGCCCTCGCGCGCGAGCTCGATGCCGTGACCGGCGTGTTCGGTCATCGCGACGTCGACCTTGCCGAGCACGCGCTCGACGGTGTCTCTGGTCGACCCGAACGTCCGCCCCGTCGCCCCACCGCCGGACTTGGGATTGACGACCAGGAGCGGGTTCACGAGAACGTCTCGTCGTTCTTGCGGCGCGCGACCTCCTCGGAGACGCGGGAGATCACCTTGCCGACGAGCGGGCCCACGGCGTCGAACGTCGAGGCGCCGGTCTCGGGCCACACCACGCCGCGCTCCTCGAGGTCCTTCACCGTGTCGGCGAGCGTCTCGGTGGGATCGCGCGGGGTCCACCCGAGCTCGCTCTCGGCGAGCGAGGCATCCAGGTACCAGTAGAAGTGCGCCATATCGAGGCTCACGGGATCGACCGGCATCGGCACGCCGAGGCGCGTGGTGAGCTGCTCGAGCATGCGGGCGCCGGCGCGCGCGATGCCTGCCGCCTGCTTGGCGCGGATCATCGGGATGACCGGGCCGCGCACGCCAGACACGCGCTCGAGGCGCCCGAAGAGCTCGCGCAGCGTGAGGTTGCACGCGCCGAGGAGGTAGCGCCGCCCCGCGACCCCCTTCTCCATCGCGAGGCGCATGCCCTCGGCGGCGTCACGCGCGTCGACGTAGGAGATGCCGCCCGGCGGGATGGCGGGGATCTTCCGCTCGAGGAAGAGGCGTACGTCCTCGGTGGACGAGCCGTTCACGTCGCCCGGGCCGAGGAGGAGCGTGGGGTTCACGCTCACCACCTCGAAGGTCCCGCCGTCGGGGAGCGCGGCGCCGTTGCGCTCGAACGCGGCCTGCTCGGCGAAGAGCTTGGAGCGGTAGTAGGGCCAGCGGTTGAGGAGCGCGATGGGCGCGTGATCGTCCTCGGTGGCGACGTGGTTCTCGTCGTCGCTCACGGCGATGGTCCCGCTCGTCGAAGCGATGACGGCGCGTCGCACGTTCTTCGCGATGCACGCGTCGAGCACGTTCTTGGTGCCCTCGACGTGCAGGCGGCGGAGCTCCTCGGCGTCCTCGGGACGGCGCGAGACCTTGCCTGCGCAGTGGAAGACGCCGTCGCAGCCGGTCGCGGCCTTCTCGAGGCTCGCGCGATCGAGCACGTCACCGTGGATCGGCGTCACGCCGGCGGGAACGTCGGTCGCCTTGCGGACGAGGGCGACCACCTCGTGCCCGCTCGCGCGCAGGACGCTCACGAGATGGCGCCCGAGAAAACCCGTGGATCCGGTGACGAGATAGATGCTCACGCCGCATTCGTAGTCGCGGTGCTCGCGCTTGCCAAGGGCTATGGCCAGGCCGAGAAAACGGCTGCTTTGGCCATCACGCGGCGCTTCGGGTACTACGCGCCGCCCACGCTCGAGGTGTGGATGCGCACGCGCGCGCTCGAGAAGGTGGTCAAGCCGAAGACGTTCCTCCGCACCTTGGTGCAAGAGCTGCTCCACCACCTCGACGTGACGATCTTCGCGCTCCCCGACAGCTTCCACACTGAAGGCTTCTTCCGTCGCGAGTCGTCGGTGGTGCGCGCCCTGTTCGACGAAGCGAAGCGGCGCCGCCCGCGACCCGCCAGCACCCAGATGAGCCTCTTCGAGACCCTGGCTCTCAGCCGCCCAGCTGGAAGACCTTCTGGAAGGTGACGAGCAGCCCGACGTCGTTCGACTTGATGGCGCCGGAGAGGAACTCCGCGGGGCCGGGCGTGAACGCGTCGCGCACGATGCGCGTGAAGATGTCGGGGCTGGTCTTGAGGACGCAGTCGGCGGTTCCGCCCTCCGGCTTACCGGCCTTGACCTCGCACTTGTCCTTGGAGACGCGGACCGTCCACTTGGAGTTCGCGTCGTCGCCCAGCGTGAAATAGAAGGACATCGGCTTGTCGACGTGCGCCGCGGCGAACTTGCCTTCGAGCTCGCCGAACAGCGTGACCAGCGGGTGCTCCTTGGGGGCCGAGTCCTCGTCGAGGCTCTTCATGCGCGAGGCATCGACGATCTCGCCGCGCTTGAGCGCGTCGACGGCGCGGCGCGCGAGCTTCGCGACCTCGCGCGCGGCGTCGGCCGGGGACAGGCCCTTGGTGAGGCGCTTCATGTCGCTCACGGTGATGGGCGGGCCGATGCGCGCGAAGAGATCGCGCTTGGTGGGGATCTTGCTGCCCTTGGGCATCGCGTCGCGCGTGCCGCCCAGGTAGAGCGGGAGGATGTCGACGTTGTAGGTGATCGCGAGGTGGCCGAGCAGCGGCTTGAACTCGTGGACCTCGCCGTCGGTGGAGCGCGTGCCCTCGGGGAAGATGAGCATGGTGCGACCCTTGGAGAGGATCTCCCCGGCCTGGCGCTCGCTGGCGCGGAGGCCGCTCTTGCGATCGACGGCGCGGAGGTTGGTGAGGTTCTCGAAGAACGCGCGCTGCAGCGTGCCCTTCTCGAAGAAGTAGTCCTGCGCGGCGAGCGTGACGATGTCCTCGCCGTAGGTGCCGAGCGCGTGGCGCGCGAAGCCCATGTCGAGGTGGCTGCCGTGGTTGGCGACGACGATCGTGTTGCGGTTGTGCGGGATGAACGCACGCCCGCTGATCTTCGAGCGCATCATCTCGCCGTAGAAGAAGTCCTGCACCTTGCCGATCAGCTTCTTGCCCTGATCCTGCAGCTCGACGGGGAGGACGAGGGTCTTGTCCTCGTTCTTCGCGCCGCGGCCCTCGATCTTGTAGCGGGAGGCCGTGATCTGGCTGGGGCGCAGGCTCGCGCGCTCGGTGCCGACCAGCGCCTCGACGTCCGCGACGGTTCGGCATGACTGGAGCTGCTTGGGATCGAGCGCGCCGTACTTCGCCTCCAGCGCGACGAGCAGCTCGGTGAGCGCGAGGGAATCGAAGCCGAGCTCGTCTCCCATCGTGAGATCGCCGTGGATCTCGCTGGCCTTCTTGCCCTTGACCGCGGCGATGGCCACGCGCACCGGGCTCGACGGCGCCTCGCCCTCTTCGGCGTCCTGGCGCGAGGTGGCGGCGATCATGCGCTCCAGCATCTTGCGCGCTTCGGTGCGCTTCACCTTCCGGGTCGCGGTGCGGGGCAGCGGCGCGTCGTAGAGGTGGATGATGGTGGGCTGCTTGCCGTACGGCAGCTTGTTGATGGCCTCGCGCAGGTTCTTCTGCGCGCGGTCCAGGCGCTCGGCGCGGGGGACCGAGTCGTCGGTCTCGGGGACCGCGATGCAGCCGACGCGCTCGCCGCCGCTGCGCCCGGTGACGCCGACGATCGCGAGCTCCTCGACGTTTGCGATCTTGCCGAGCATGCGCTCGATGTCGTCGGGGTAGACGTTCTCGCCGGTGGAGGTGACGATGACGTCCTTCACGCGACCCGCCAGCACGAGGCGGCCGCTGCGATCGAGCTTGCCGAGGTCGCCGGTGTGGAGCCAGCCGTCCTCGCCGAGGACGTCGGTGGTGGCCTCGGCGTCGGTGTAGCCGGCCATGACGTTGGGGCCGCGCGCCAGGACCTCGCCGACCCCGTGCTCGTCGGGCGAGTCGATCTTGATGGTGACGCCGGGGATGGCCTTGCCGACCTGGCCCGCGGGCGAGCCCGCCTTGGCGACGGTGAGCACCGGCCCGGCCTCGGTGAGGCCGTAGCCCTCGGTGAGCTTGAACCCGAGGCCCGCGAAGAGCTGCGCGGTGTCCTTGGGCAGCGCCGCGCCGCCGGAGATGAGGTAGCGGATGTTGCCGCCGAGCCCGGCGTGCACCTCACCGAAGAGGACGCGCCCGAGGTCGAGGCCGGTGGCCTTGCCCAGCTTGCGGTTGACCTCGGTGGCGAAGTCGAACGCCTTGTTCGCGAGCGGTCCCTTGGCGGCGACCTGCGAGAGGATGCGGCGCTCGAGGAGCTGCCAGACCGCAGGCACGCCGACCATCGCGGTGGCGCGCGACATCTTGAGGCCCGCGGAGACGCGGTCGCTCTTCAGCTCGTCGAGGTAGACGACGCGCGCGCCGCGCGAGAACGGCAGCACCATGCCGCACGTGAACTCGAAGGTGTGGTGCAGCGGCAGGACGCTGAGGACGCGGTCCTTCGCGGTGAGCGGGAAGAGCGGCGCGAGCGCCGCGACCAGCGAGGTGAAGTTGGCGTGGGTGAGGCGTACGCCCTTGGGCTTGCCGGTGGTGCCGCTGGTGTAGATGAGGCTGGCGACGTCGTCCTCGTAGACGGCGACGTCGGGGCGCGCGAGCGCCTCGGGATCACCGGCGAGCGGCGCCAGCGGCGTCATGATCTCGAGGTGGCGCGTGATCACGCCCTCGCCGAGCGCGGCCTTCATCGCCTCTTCGACCTTGGCGTCCCACAGGACGACCTTCGCCTCGCTCTCGCGGACGACGTTCGCGAACGACGGGGGATCCATCGCGGGATCGACGGGCACCGCGGTGGCGCCGGCGCGGACGATCCCGAAGAAGGACAGCGGCCAGTCGGGATGGTTGTGCGCGGAGAGGACGACGCGGTCACCCTTCTTCACGCCCAGCGCGGCGAGGCGCGCCGCGACCGCGTTCGCGCGCTCACGCACGTCGGCGAAGGTGGTGCGCGCGATGCCGTCCTGCTCGAGGCGCCCGAACGCGACCGCGTGCTCGTAGCGCTCGGCCATCTGATCGACGAGCGAGGAGAGCGTGGCGTGCGGCTTGAGCGGCGCGAGCTCCTTCTTGTACTTCTCCTCCATCCAGGGGAGCACGCGGTGCTCCATGGCGGGCATGTGCTGGTTCATCCAATAGTCGGCCCAGTCGATCCTCTCCGGGTACCAGGGGAGCGCGGCGCGATCCTCGGGCGAGAGCCGAGCGTAGGCGGCGTGCGTGTTGGCGCAGGAGAAGGGGCCCTTCTGATCGAGGGTGAAGGGCGCGAAGAGCTGGAGGATGAAGTCGATCTTCTCCTCCTGGCGCGCCATGCTCTCGAGCGCCTTGGCGGCGGGCCTACCGAAGGCGGCGGCGGGGCCGGGCGCCTGCTTCAGCATCCGCGCCATGACCTTCGAGACGCGGGCGATCGCGCCCGGGCCGACGGCGTTGAAGCGATCCAGCTCGACGATGGCCGGCTCGAAGTGCATCTGCAGGAAGTTCACGAACGGGTTCCCCTTGCCCGTGCGCTGGAAGTACTTCCGCTTGTAGAGGCCGATGAGCTCGCCGAAGCGCGCGCTGGAGCCGGGGTTGGTGTCGCTCGCGCCGTACTGGTAGACGGGCTTGGCGGTGCCCTCGAGGAGCTCGGCGAGCGTGACGACCATGCCCGCGCAGACGGTGTCGGCGGGGATGAAGTCGAGGATGCACTCCGAGCCGAGGAGCTGATGGTGCCCCTTCATGGCGAGGAAGATGATGGGCGCGCTGGTGCCGATGCCCTCGTTCCAGCCGGGGAAGGGGAACTCGATCGTGCTCTCGCAGCACGCGGGGCGCACGACGGTGTAGGGGATGCCGGCGTTGGCGATGATCTGCTCGCCCATGCTCTTGGTGTACGTGTAGATGTTGGGCCAGCCCCAGTGGGTGGCGCGCTCGAGGCCGGCCTCGACCAGGCGATCGCTCACGTACTTGCGCTTGACCGCCTTGAGCTCCTGCGCGAGCGGCGTGCCGATGGTGGGCTCGCCGCGGCGCGTGAGGTTCTTGGTGGCGCGCTCCATGAACTCGCTCTGGCGGAACGCATCCTCGACGCGGCTCTTGGCCTGCGCGATGAGGTCGAGGCAGTCGTCGATCTCGCGCTTGGGGTCCCACAGGTCGCGACCGAGCTCCTCGGCGCGGGGGAAGGGGAAGCGCTCGCCGGGCTTCTCCTCGATGATGAGGCCCTTGCGGTTGCCGACGACGTAGCAGGTTGACGTGTGCATCAGCGGCGCGTCCCCCAGGGCGCGCGAGAGCGCGACCAGGTTCTGCGCGCCGAAGGCGTTCGTGTCGAGCGCCTCGTCGAGCGGCGGGTTGAAGTCGACGACGCCGGCGACGTTGATGACCGCGTCGATGGTGCCCTTGAGCTCCTCGAGGAGCGCCCCGTCGATGCCGCAGTTCTCGAGCCCGACGTCCCCGTCGATGGGCTGGATCTTCGACTTGAGGAAGGCCTCGTAGCCCTCACCGTGGAGCGTGCGCAGCGGCTCGAGGCACTCGTTGGTGGCGACCTCGCTCCAGAAGCGCTCCTCGCTGGTCTTGGTCTTGCTCTTGCGGACGAGCAGGAAGATGCGGCCGACGCTCGGGTACCGAGCGAGCATCATCACCCAGAAGATCTTGCCGAGGAATCCGGTGCCGCCGAGGATGACGAGGCGGGCGCCCTCGAGCTGCTGGCGGACATCGAGAGACGGGATCGGCGTCGCGGGGGCAGTGCTGCCGTTCGTCCCGTGCGGCGCATGTGATTCGGTCATGGGGGGCCGTGGTGTTACCGCACGACCGGGGGTGGAGCAACCGTGGCGAGCAGGCGGAAATCACGAACAAAGACGGAGCGCTGGGCCGCGGCGGCGTGCGTATACGCACCTTTGAGGTAAGCTACGTATAACGATGCGGGTCCTCCCGGTGACGACGCAGACCGCCTACGCGGAGCTCCTCGACCAGCTGCTGGCGCTGGATGCGCACCGCTCGATCGGCCACGCGCCGGGCGCGTTCGTGACCAAGACCATCAAGGGCCGGGCGTACGTGTACTTCCAGTACTCGACGCCCGGCGGCACCACGCGCCAGGCGTACATCGGGCCGAAGAGCGCGGCGCTCGACGCGGTGGTGGCGCGCTTCGCGGCGGAGCGGGCGGCGCTGCGCGAGGATCGCGAGCGCATCGAGGAGCTGGCGGCGGTGCTGCGCGCGGGCGGAGCGGCGGTGACGGACGCGTCGTCGGCACGGGTGCTCGCGGCGCTGGCCGACGCGGGCGTGTTCAAGTTGGGCGGCGTGCTGGTGGGGACGCACGCGTTCCTCGCGCTCGGCAACCTGCTGGGCGTGCGCTGGGACGGCGCGTCGGCGCGCACGGAGGACGTCGACATCGGCGTCGCGCGCGTGCTCGAGGTGGCGGTGCCGCCGGCCGACGCGGACGTCCCGCGCGCCATCGAGCGCCTCGAGATGGGCTTCCTCCCGGTGCCGGGCTTCTCGCCGAAGGACGCGTCGACCTCCTTCAAGGTCCGCGGCCGCGGGCTGCGGGTGGATCTGGTGACGCCGGGCGATCGCGCGCGGAGCGGCAAGCCGCTGCACGTGGGCCGCTTCAACGCGGCGGCGGCGCCGGTGCGGTACCTCGAGCTCGCGCTGGACGACACGCAGCCCGCGGCGGTGGTGAACGGCGGCGGCGTGCTGGTGGCGGTGCCGCACCCCGCGCGCTTCGCGCTGCTCAAGCTGCTGGTCGCGCAGGACCGACCGAGCGCGTTCCAGACGAAGGCCGACAAGGACGTCACGCAGGCCGTGCAGCTGGTCGAGGCGCTGGAGGAGCTCCGCCCCGGCGACGTCCGCGTGGCGTGGCGCGCTACGCGCGCGCGCGGGAAGGGGTGGGCGACGGCGCTGGAGCGCGGGGCGGCGCTGCTCGCGCGTCGTTCGCCACAACTGGCCGAGCGGCTGGCGAGTTATACGTAGATCACGGCGAAGCTACGTATAGCGAGTGGCGCCTCAGCCGCGCTCGCGCGCAAGCTGCCTCTCGAGCTCCGCGACTCGCTCCTCGGCGCGCCTCGCGTTCTCCCTCTCGAGCCGTGCGTTCTCCTCCGACGTGAGGAAGAGATCGCTGCCATCGACGTTGCGGGCGAGGCGAAGGCAGTCTGGATAGTCGAGCCCGGGATCAACGGCGACCGGCGCGATCAGCAGGGTTGCTCCGAGGGTCAGGCACGGCGTCCGCTCGGCCTCGACGACGCGCTCGACCAGATCGTGTTCGAGCCGATCCCACACCCGCAGTCGTTGCCCGACGGGGGCCTCGATGTGGAAGGTCACGAGCTCTCGCACGCCGAGCGCGTGGTAGCGCCGTAGCTTCTGCTCGAACGTCCACCGCTCGGGCGTGTCGCTCGGGCTGAGCACCTCGAACGCGAGCTGCGGCGTGCCCTCTTCCCAGACGAGGTACGAATCGAAGTCGTGGTCCGGCGCGTCGAGCGTGACGAACGCATCGGGCGCGAGGCATCGCTTCGGATTCGCGCCGTCGAAGTAGACGAACTGATCGGCGCCCACGGTGTGTCCGAGGCCCGCCGCCGCACGGACGATCTGGTAGAGCGCCTCGCAGAGGCGGTGATGACGACGCCCTTGGCCCATGTGCTCGTCCAGCGGCTCCTCGACCGGGAAGCGGAGCGGCTGAACGGGCCGGACGTGCCGAAGGGAACTGGCGCGAGTCGTGCTCACGTCGTCGACTCTAGCGGACTCCGCCCGTGCAGCCACGCCAGGGCCTCGAGCAGCGCGCGTGCCAAGCGACCGAGCGAGTGCTTTCGCGCACTTCGCGCTCCAACGGGGTGGCCCGGCCAGATCTCGGGGTGGCCTGGGCCAGGCGCTCGTCATCC
>JAYTBL010000955.1:0-14911 GCA_043736975.1 Polyangiaceae bacterium | reverse complement strand
CGGCGCGCTGCATGTCGTGAAGCTGAAGGGCAGCTTCTACGAGATGGGCCGCCAGCACGGGCACCTCCTCGCCGAGGAGGTCCGGAGCGGCCCCATCGCGTACTACCGCGACTTCATCGCCAAGCTCTTCGGCGCGAAGCGCTTCGGGCTCGCCGGCCCCGCGGTGCTGCGGGTGCTGAACCGCGCGGTAGGCGCGCGCGTGGCGAAGGGCCTACCGCCGTTCGCGAAGGAGACCATCCGCGGCCTCGCCGACGGCGCGGGCATGCCTTACCGCGACTACCTCGAAGGCGCGACGATGCCCGACTCCGTGCTGTGGGCTGCCTCGCGGCTCATGCAGCTGCGGGGCCCGGGCCCCGCGGTGTATCACCGGCTCGCGCTGGGCCTCGGTTGCACGAGCGCGGTGGCGTGGGGCAAGGCCACCGCCGACGGTCGCCTCCTCCACGCGAGGAACCTCGACTACCAGGGCGTCGAGTGCTGGCCACGCACCCAGGCGGTGATCTTCCACGAGCCGGACGAGGGCATGCGCTTCGTCGCGGTGGCGGCGGCGGGCGTGGGGCTGGGCGGCATCACGGCGATGAACGAGGCCGGGCTCACGCTCACCGTGCACCAGCACATGTTCACCGATCGCGCCAAGCTCGGCGGCACCCCCATCGGCGTGGTCGGTGATCTCGTGATGCGGGGCGCGCGCACGCTCGCCGAGGCGGCGAGGATCCTCGCCAGCCACACGCCCATCGCCTGCTGGACGTACGTGGTGGCAAGCGCGCACGAGCGCGGCGTGCTCTGCCACGAGGAGAGCCCCACCCGGAACGTCGCGCAGACCTTCGGCGCCGGACGCGCCCGCCAGACCACGTTCGGGTACGCGAACATCTATCTCGACCGCGAGCTCGGCGACACCGAGGTCGATCTCTACGGCAGCTACTGGCGGCACAACCACGCGCGGCACGTGCGCGTGAACGCGCTGCTCGCGGAGGGCTCGGGCGCGCTCGATGCGGCGCGCATGGGCGGGATCCTCGCGGACGTCGGCGAGGGGCCGTGCCGCATCAGCCAGAGCATCGCGATGGCGCTGACCGTCGCGTCGGTGGTGTTCCGCCCCGAGGACGGCGCGTTCTGGGTAGCGGCCGGCGAGGCCCCGGCGAGCCACGGGACGTTCGTGCCGTTCTCGCTGGGGCGCGAGGATCACGCGCCGGAGCTGGGCAGCTTCACGGCGGCCGTGCCGGAGCGCGCGCGCGAGGCGTTCGAGCAGTTCCGGCGCGCCTACGTCGCGTACACCGATCACCGCGATCTCCCGGCGGCCCGCCAGGCGATGAGCCGCGCCTGCGACCTGGAGCCCGCGCAGTCCGTGTATCATGCAACGACTGGCCTGCTGGCGCTGATCGACGGGGACGCCGCGACCGCCAGCACGCGGCTGGGCGAGGCCATCACGCTGGGCCATCCCGACGAGGCGCGGGTCGCAGCGTTTCACCTGTGGCGCGCTCGCGCGAAGGACATCGGTGGCCAGCGCTCCGCGGCCGAGCGCGACTACCGCGTGGCGCTGGCGCTCCGTAGCGACGCGCCGGTGGCGGCAGCCGCGCGCAAGAACCTCCGCACCCCGTTCACCGCGCGCGCCGCGAAGCACGTCCACGTCGACATGGCGCTCGGCGACGTCGTGGCTCCGTGACGGTTTTCCCGTGTGATTCTAGTGTAGTGAGGTGTCACACGATGTAAGAATTGCCTGGTTCGACGGTGCGCTAGCCTGCTCGCGTCTGTTCGAGCGGGGTTCATCATGTCGAGGTTCGGTCTACCAACTGCGTTCCTGGCGAGCGCGCTGATCGCGGCCTGCAGCGGCGACCCCGGCGCTCCCATCGACGATCTCGAGCCGGTCGTCGCGCCGCCCGTCGCCACCGATCCTTCGCCGGGCGCGCCCGATCCGGCGACGCCCGTGCCCGGCTCGGTGAGGCTCACCGTGGTCGTCGAGGGCACCGGCGCGGTGCGGATCGATCCCGGCGGCGTCGAGTGCCGCGGGACCTGCACCCCGACCTTCGCGCCGGGCGCGCGCGTGACGCTCACGCCGCTCCCCGCGGAGGGCTGGCAGCTGCAAGGCTGGCGCGGCGCCTGCGCGGGCGCGGCGGGTTGCGCCGTCACGCTCGCGAAGGACGCCGTGGTGACGGGCGCGCTGTCGAGGATCGACGCGCGCTGGGATCCCTCGGTCGGCAAGCAAGACTGCCTCGACGCGTGGGGCAAGGCTGGCGAGAAGCTCTCGTCGTGCGACGCCACGAAGGACGACTACGTCGTCGTCCGCAAGAGCAAGCGCAACGTCGCGCTCTGCAGGGCCGGCGCGCTCGTCAAGAACCTGCGCGCGGGCCTGGGCGAGCAGCCGGTGGGGGCGAAGGAGAAGCAGGGTGACGGCCGCACGCCGGAGGGCGTCTTCTTCGTGCCGCGCCTCAACCCCGAGTCCGCGTACCACCGGGCGCTGGTCCTCAGTTACCCGCTGCCCGCCGACGCCCAGCGCGGCGTGAGCCAGCAGCTCATCACGGCGAACGTGCGCACGCAGATCGAGAGCGCGCACGCCGCGTGCGTCGAGCCCCCGCAGAACACCGCCCTCGGCGGTGACCTGGCCCTCCAGGGTAACGGCAGCAGCGCCGACTGGACGCGCGGCTCGGTCGCGCTCGACGACGCCGCGATCGACCTGGTCTGGTCGACGATCGGCGTCGGCGACACGATCGTCATCCTCCCCTGACGCGCCGTCAGCGCCTCACGGCGTGAGCACCGCGCGGAAGCGGACCTTGTTCTCCATCACCTTGCCGAACGCCTCGTTGGCCTCGTCGAGCTTGAACTTCTCGATGCGCGGGCGAATGCCGGCGAGCTCGCTGAAGGACATCGTCTCCTGCGAGTCGAGCGAGCTGCCGCTCGGCCACCCCGCGACCGTCTTGCCACTCAGCAGCGCGAACGCCGAGATCGACAGCGGCTCGAACGGCGCGGCCACGATGAGCAGCTTGCCGCGGATCTTGAGGCCGTCGACGGTGCTCGAGATGGCCTCGGCGCTGGGCGCGGTGGCGAGCACCAGGTCCGCGCCGCCGAGCTTCTGCAACCCCTCGGCCGCGGTGACCTGCTGCGTGTCGACGTACTCGTGCGCGCCGAGTTGACGCGCTAGCTCCTCCTTGTCGGCGCCGCGCGAGATGGCGACGGTGCGGAAGCCCATCTTCGCCGCGTACTGGATGGCGAGGTGGCCGAGACCACCGATGCCCTGCACCGCCACGGTCTGACCGGCGCGCGCGCCGCTGTTGCGGAGCGCGTTGTAAGTGGTGACGCCCGCGCAGAGCAGCGGACCGGCGTCGGCGGAGGCGAGGCCCTCGGGGATCAGCGCCACCGCCTCGGACGGGACCACGGTGTACTCCGCGTAGCCGCCGTCGAAGCTGATGCCCGTGATCTTTCCCTTCTCGCAGTTGATGAAGAGACCGGCGCGGCACGCGTTGCACTCGAAGCAGTTGCCCCCGAACCAGCCGACGCCTACCCGCTGGCCGGCCTTCCACGCCGTGACGTCCGACCCGACCGCGTCCACGCGCCCCGCGACCTCGTGCCCGGGGATCCGTGGCAGGACGAGACCGGGAAACGCGCCCGCCTTCACGAAGGCATCGCTGTGACAGATGCCGCACGCCTCCACCTTGATGCGGACCTCCCGCGGGCCGGGCTCGGGAATGTCACGCTCGACGACCTCGAACGCTCCGTTTGCCTTGGTGATCTGGACGGCCTTCATCGATGCCATGGCGGTACTCCGTGGTTCTGGGGACGCGTAGGATGCATCAGCGGGCGGGACGGTTGCCAGGACCATCGCGCGGTGGAAGGCCGTCCGTCCTCCAGGCGTTTAGGCGGTCTCGTCGTCGCCGAGGTCGCCTTCGCGGCGCGTGATCACGGCGCGTTTCCGCACCTCAACCTCTCCATCCACGTCCACGCCGAGCTGCGGATCTCCGGATGCGACCTGGGTGTAGCGGCCGAGGGTCACCAGACAGGCTTGAGGCCGTACTTCGCAAAGACGGGATTCGACGAAACGATCGTGAGCTTTTCGCTGAGCGCCTGACCGAGCAGAAGGCGATCGAAAGGATCGCCATGGTGCTGCGGCAACTTCTCGACCGCGGCGACGTGGGCAAGCTCGATCCCGAGCACGTCGAACATGTTCACGGCGACATGCTCCGCGAAATAGCGACCAACCGGGGTCGCGAGCGTCAGCTTTCCAATGCTCACCTTGATCGCGAGCTCCCACGCCGTGACCAGGCTCACGAAGCACGTGTGGGCCTCGTTCTCGATCGCGCGTCGCGCGCGTCCCGTGAGTCGCGGTGAACCATCGACCCAGAACAAGAACGCGTTGGTATCCAGCAGCAGCTTCACGGTAGGTAGTCCGCGAACACTTCCGGTGTCTCGTCGAAGTCATCGGACATCCAGAGGATCTGGCCCTTACCCGAGCCCGGCCGCCGCTTGCCTTTGGTGGGGCGGATGGGGACGAGCTTGGCGAGCGGGCGGTTGTCCTTCGCGATGACCACCTCTTCGCCCATCGACGCTCTCTGGACGAGCTCCGAGAAGTGCGCCTTGGCCTCCGCGATGTTGACGGGTTTCCTGGCGCGGCTCATGTTGGTCATCCTAGATGACCCATAGGCTTCGTCAAGTCAGCGCGCTGGCGTCAGGAGCGGCGGATCTTCTTGAGGACGTAGTAGCCGACGAACGCGACGAAGACGACGATCATCAAGAAGCCCGTCGCCGACGAGCCGGCGCGCGTGCGGCGACCGCCGCGCTCGCGGACCGCCGGGCCTCGTGCGGGACGGGCATCGGCGCTGGCCGAAGGAGCAGGACCGACCGGCGAGGCGGTGGCGAGCGGCGCCAGCGCCGTGGGGGGCTCGCGCGGCTCGGCGTCGGTGGAGCCGCCCTGGGCAGCCGCCGGCGGGGCTCCCACCAGCAGCATCACGAGCAACGAGCACAGGGCGAAGAGACGCTTCACGGCTCGACGATAGCACTCAATCGATGGTGATGGCCCCGAGGGCAATGAGCGAGCCGAGGGCCTCGAGCGTGTCGAACGGGCTGAGGTGCGAGACGTCGACCACGTTCTCCACGGTGCGCTTGCCGTCGATGTGTGAGAGGAGAAAGCCGCTGCGATGGTCGAGCGGCAGCGCCACGAGCTCGCTCGCGCGCATGCAGAGGCGAGGCGTCGCGCTCATCGCTATGACCTGCGGCGGGACCACGAAATCCGCCGTTGGATCGTCGAGCTCGGCGTCGACCTCCTCGAGCAGCCACTCGTCGTCGAGACTGGTGAATTCGCCGTGCGCGGGCTCGTCGTCCCCGACCGGGATGAGGCCTCCGAACGGGTCGTCCATCACGAAGAGGTCGCAGTCGACCTCGGGGTCGATCTCGCCACGCGCGATCGCGATGAGCCGCGCGTCGACGGCGCCCATCTTGGTGGTCGCGCGCACGAAGAGCTGCTCCGCCTCCACGACCTTCACCTTGCGCTCGATGGTGATCTCGTCGTCGTGGTTGTATTCGACTTCGCTGGTGGACGACGCTGACATGGCACCCCGCTCCTGTCGAAGAACGGCGCGCCGGCCCAAAGATTAAGGGCTCACGCGGCGCGTTTCGACCGCCGGGCGGACAGGCTGGATGTCGCACCCCCGCCGTCGCGGGGCACACCCTACAGCGTCAAGCGGCACGGGGTGACCCTCACCGACTGCGATTCGGAGCCGGTGCAAACGCCGGGCTGCGTCCAGGCGCACGGGGCGATGCTGGTCCTGCGCCGCGCCGACCTCGTCGTCCTCCAGGCCAGCGAGAACACCGAGGCGCTCCTCGGCCGCGGCCCGGCGGCGCTTCTGAGCCATCCCGTCGAGGCGGCGCTCGGCGCGGCCGTTCAGGGGCGCATCGCAGAGCTGGTGGCGACGCAGCCGATCGACCGAAACCCGCTCTACCTCCTCACGCTACCGCCCCGTGAGGGCTACCCGCCGCTCGACGTGACCGTTCACTCCGTGGACGACGTGGTCGTCGTCGAGCTCGAGGCGACGGGACGGAGCAGCGCCTCCGCGCCCGACTACTACGCGCTCGTCAAGCGCACCGTCGCGCGGCTGCAGACCGCCGAGACGCTGCAGCAATTCTGCGACCTCACCGCCGAGGAGTTCCGGTCGCTGTCCGAGCTCGACCGGGTGATGGTCTACCGCTTCCACGGCGACGGCCATGGCGAGGTCTTCGCCGAGAGCAAGAGAGCGATCTGCCGCCGTGGCTGGGGCTTCACTACCCCGCCGAGGACATTCCCAGGCCGGCCCGCGAGATCTTCAAACAGGTCTGGATCCGTCCGGTACCCGACGTGGCGGGCGGCCTCGCGGAGCTCGTGCCGCTCACCAACCCGGACACCGGCGCCCCCCTCACGATGACGTTTGCCGTCCTGCGCGGACCGTCGATCATGTACACCGAGTAGCTGCAGAACATGGGGGTCGCCGCCTGACCGTGGGGCCCCTCACGCTCCTCGATGGGCTGGACGCGACCGGCGCCGCGCTCTTTCATCGCGATCGCTGGTGGCGGGTCGGCGAGACCCCGACCGGGGACGAGCTCGATGGGCTGGGACGGTGGCTGAGCACGCGGCCCGAGCTCGCTTCTTCGGCTGACGCGGTGTACGCGACCGACACGCGGGGCGCCGACTACCCACCGGGAGCGGCCTTCGCGGCGACCGCCAGCGGGGTGCTGGCGGTTTCGCCCTCGCGCGACCGGCGCGACCTCATGGTGTGGTTCAGAGCCGAGACGGTGCGCACCGTCAACTGGGGTGGCAACCCGCACGACAAGCCCATGGTCGCGGGACCGAACGGTCCGCGCCTGACGCCGCGCGCGAGCTTCGCGCTTTTCGCCGAGTCGGTGCGCGGGCGCGCGTTGCCGTGGAAGGCCGTCGAGCTCGACGCCGCGCTCCGCCTGCGCGTCCTGGTCATGGAGCTGGTGGTCGATCGCGCGAACCAGCTGGCCGATCTCAATACCGATCTGTCGCGGAGCAACGAGGAGCTCGATGCGTTCGCCTACGTCGCCAGTCACGATCTCAAGGAGCCGCTGCGCGGCATCCACAAGTACGCTCACCAGCTTCTCGAGCGCGCGACCATCACCGACGAGGAGAACCGCCAGAAGCTCGACGGCCTGATGCGCCTGACGGTGCGGATGGATGGCCTGCTCGACTCGCTCATGAATTTCTCGCGCGTCGGCCGCGCCGCCCTCGAGCTCGAGGACGTCGACCTGAACGAGGTCGTGAGCGAAGCGATCGAGATGGTGGATGCGCGGCGCGCGGCCGGGCAGACCGAGATCACGATCCCCCGACCGCTCCCTCACGCCCGATGCGACCGGATGCGGTGCCGGGAGATCTTCGTCAACCTCCTGTCGAACGCGCTCAAGTACAGCGACAGAAGCGAGAAGCGGATCGAGGTTGGTTACGTGGCAGGGGACGAAGCGCACCCGCGCGCGAACTGCCCGCCGCGTGCTCGAACCGAGACGCTGTTCTACGTCGAGGACAACGGTATCGGCATCCGCGCGCAGCACTACCCGCAGCTCTTCCGGATGTTCAAGCGTCTTCACGGGCACGACGCTTACGGCGGCGGCACCGGCGCCGGGCTCTCGATCGTGAAGCGGCTGGTGGAGCGCCACCATGGGCAGGTCTGGGTCGACTCGACGTTCGGGGAGGGCACGACCTTCTACTTCAGCCTCCCTGGCCAGCCTTCGCGCTCATGACGACGCGACCCGCGCCCCCTTCGAGCGTCCTCCTCGTCGTCGAGGATTCGGACGAGGACTTCGACACCGTTTGCGAGGCTATCCGGAAGGCAGGCCTCGTCCTCGAGGTTCGGCGCGCTTTCACTGGCGATGCGTGCTTGGCGCTCCTGCGTGGGGAGGGAGCGATGCCGGCGCTGCGGCCTGCGCTGGTGCTGATGGATCTCAACACCCCAGGGACCGACGGCCGTAGCGCACTCGCCCAGCTGAAGAGCGACCCCACGCTCCAGGCCTTGGTGGTCGTCGTCCTCAGCACCTCGGGCAGCGACCATGACGTCGCGTCCTGCTATCGGGCCGGCGCCAATGCCTATCACATGAAACGCGTCCGGTACCCTGAGCACGTCGATCTGCTGGTCGACGTTCTTACCTATTGGCTGCGCCACGTGCGCGTTCCGTCGATCGCGACGATGGTTGCCCCGTGATGGGTCAGAAGCCTTGTCGCGTGCTGGTGGTGGATGACAATCCCGAGGATCGCGCCGAGGCGCGACGGCTGCTCCTCCAGGGGTCGGATCAGCGCTACGTCTTCGAAGAGGCGTCGACCGGCGCCGCCGGCGTGGAGGCCGCGCTCCGTGGTGTACCTCCCGACTGCGTCCTCCTCGACTACAGCCTTCCCGACATGGACGCGCCGGACGTCCTCGCCGCCCTTCACGCAAACGGCAGGAGGACGGTCTGCCCGGTGGTGGTCTTGACCGGCGCGTCTGGCCCCGACCGTGGCCGCCTGGTGCTGCGGGCCGGCGCGCAAGACTACATCGGCAAGGGCTGGCTCACCGCGCCCGGGCTCACGCGCGCGGTCGAGAACGCCGTCGAGCGCTGGGCGCTCGACGGCGAGCTACGCGATCGCGAGGACAAGCTCGGCGAAGCGGACCGCCGGAAAGACGAATTCTTGGCGACCCTCGCCCACGAGCTGCGCAATCCTCTCGCTCCCCTCCGCAGCGGCCTCGAAGTGTTGAGGCTGTCGCCCTCCGCTCCGTCCGCGGAGCGCGCCCGCGAGATGATGGGACGCCAGCTCGCCCACATGGTCCGCCTCATCGACGACTTGATGGACGCGTCTCGCATCAGCCACGGACAGATAGAGCTCGAGCGCGAGCGCGTCACGGTGGCGACGATCCTCCGCGACGCCGTCGAGGCGAGCCAACCCCTGGTCGACGGCGAAAATCACGCGCTCGTCGTCGATCTTCCGGACGCGCCGATCTGGCTGCGTGGAGATCTGACGCGCCTCGCGCAGGTGGTGAGCAACCTCATCAACAATGCGGCCAGGTACAGCCCGCCGGGCAGCCAGATTCGCGGTGGTGCAGCACGGCGGGAGCGTGACCGCGGAGAGTGCCGGGCTCGGCCGCGGCAGCACGTTCACGGTGCGGCTTCCCTGCGAGATGCTCGACGCTCCGCCTGCCGACGCGGCGGAGGAACAGCCGAAGGTGCGCACGCCGCCCAGCGGCCGCCGCATCCTCGTGGTCGACGACAACGAGGATGGGGCCGAGATGCTGGCAGTGTTGCTTCAGCTCTCCGGGCACGAGACCGCGACCGCCCATTCCGGCGAGGCGGCGCTGTCGTCGGCTGGCGCGTTCCGCCCCGAGGTCGCATTTCTCGACATCGGGCTCCCCGGGATGGACGGCTACGAGCTCGCCCGCCGACTGCGGAGCGATCCCGACCACCGCCACGCGGTGCTCGTGGCCCTCACGGGATGGGGCGGCGCGGACGACAAGCGCAGGAGCGCGGAGGCCGGCTTCGACTACCATCTGACGAAGCCGGTCGACGCCGCGTCGGTCGATGCGCTGCTCGCCGGACTTCCGCGCCGGCCCGCGCCTTGACCGCCTGCCCCAGGATCAGGGGTTCACGCAGGCCGCGACGGGCACGCGCGAGGGGAACGGCGTGTTCGAGATCCCGTCGAAGCTCGCGCGGGCGATGTCCCAACCCGTCGCACCCGTGCCCTCGTCGGTACCGGCGCGGAAGCGCACCTTCACCGTCGAGCCGTTGAACGCCACACCCAGCGCGATGCTCGCCGTGAGGTACGCGGGGTAGCCCGCGCTCTGCGCCGTGAAGCCGGCCCGGCTCTTCAGCGGGTTCGTCGAGCCGTCGAACTCGAGGATACCCGTGTAACCCGGCGACGCCAGCGCGCCGATGTCGGTCCAGTTCACGCCGCCATCGACGCTCGCTTCGAGCACGCCGCCGTCGAAATTCCTCCCGCTCGAGGCCTCGAACGAGAAGCGGTGGTCGAAGGTGATCTTGAAGCCTGCGCCCGCGACCAGGAGGTCGGGCGAGATCAGCGAGTGGTCGGAGGTGGTCGCGGAGTCGCGCAGCGTCCAGCGCGACTTCGGGCCGTCGGTGACGAGCAGCCAGGGGAAAGTGGTGTCGAGCGCCGCGTCGCTGGCGGTGGTCCAGGTCGTGGTCGTGGTCGGCGCGTCGAACAGATCGGCCTTCGAGGACGCGAGCGCGATGTCGTAGTTGTACTCGCCGGTGTGCACGAGCGAGACGGTGCGAGGGATAGCGAGGTCGGGGTCGGTGACGTCGATCTGCGTGTCGACCGCCGCGGCGAACCCGGCGCCGTCGAGGATCACGTCGGTGGTGGTGGTGAGCGTGGCGAAGGGGAGGATGACGGGGACGGACACCACGGCGCCGCCGGGGAAGGTCATCTGTCCGCCCGGTGAGGCGACGGTCATGGTGGTGCCGAGCAGCGGCGCGGTGCCGGCGTTGCGCAGCGTGACGGTGAGCGTGCCGTGCTCGCCGTTGCGCAAGATCCCGTAGGGGTTGCAGGGCGAGACGATACCGTCCACCTTCGCCGAGACGATCTCGACGTCGGCGCCGGTGACGAAGCTCTCCACCACGCCGGCGTTGGTCGTCGACTCGTGCGCGGGAGACTTCGCGCCCACGCCCGCGCCGCGGCGCGCGAAGGCCAGCGTGAAGCGATTGAAGTCCTGCTTGTCGGTGGCGTACGCGACGGCGAGGACCGCGTCGCGCGCCTCGGTGATGCTGGGGCCGAGCGGCGTGAGCTGCAGCGACGCCACCAGGTAACGCCGCATCCGCTCGTTCGCCTGATCGAACGTGTAGCGCGGGTCGCGGAGCAGCGAGACGTAGCACTCCCACAGCATCGTGGCCCACACCTCGCCGGTGTTGTGGACCTCGGCGTTGCTCGCGCCGTTCTGACCGAACGAGATGGGCGCGGGGCCGGCGGGCAGCGCGACCCCGTTCTCGATGTGCTTGAACGTGAGCGGGTCCTTGTTGAAGTCGACCGAGTACGGTACGCGGCGAATTCCGAAGTAGTAGCCCTGGTTACCGGCGCCGCCCAGGTCGAACGAACCGACCGCGAAGCTGCCGCTCCAGTCGGGGTTGCTGGGGACGGTGGCGTTCTCCGCGCGCGTCATCGTGAGCAGCGCGACGAAGTCGCTCCAGCCCTCGCCCATGCCGCCGGCCTGGGTGCCGGTGATGCCGTTGCCGTTGCCGATGAGGCGGTTCGAGAGGGTGTGGCCCCACTCGTGCGAGACCACCGAGGTGTCGAGCGAGCCGTCCTTGTCGATCGACTCGTCACGCCGGAGCGTGACGTCGACGGGCGCGAGCGCCACCGCAGCATGCAGCGCCGCGCCGTCCGCCTGGGTGAGGGTGAGCGTGGGGATGGAGGTGGTGTCGGGATCGATGCCGGCCACCGCGGAGAACGCGGGCGGGGCGCCGGGCTGGTTGTTGGCGATGACGACGCCGATGGCGCCCGCGGCCTGCGCGTTCTGCACCTTGATCTGCGCGGAGCACACGCCGCGGTCGATGAGGGCGACCTTGCCCGCGACGTCGGCGGGGTTGTCGATGGGGTCGCACCCGAGCGCCGGCGAGACCTCGGCGAGCGTGCCGGCCTGGAGGAAGGACTTGGGGCCCCACGCGACGGTGTTGACCTCCCTGTCGCCGGACGGCGTGACGAGCTTCTTCGTAGCGAAGCCGTCGAAGACGTACATGCGGATGCGGGGCGAGGCGCCGTCCGCGGGGGTCGAGGCGTTGGCGTTGTTGCGCCCGCCGACGTCCTGCGCCTGCGCGGTGAGGGGGTCGCCCGCGACGCCGCCGCGGCCGTAGTTGTCGGCCTGCGGGTTGTGCGCGGCCTCGTCGTAGCCGGCGTCGTAGAAGAAGTCGTGCATGAAGTTGAGCGTGTAGAAGAGCTGCACCGCGCCGGACTGCACGTTGGTCGTGCTCGCGCCGGGCTGCTTCGTGAAGTCGTACGGGTAGTCGAAGACGTTGGGCGCGGTGGTGCTGGGCCGGAGGTCGCCGCCGCCGAAGCCGTCGGGCGCGGTGAGGTTCGCGAACGCGTCGACGTTGTTGCCGGTGGTGACGGTCGCGCCGGGCGGGAGCCAGGGATCGCCCTTGGTGAACGCGCCGCTCGTCAGCGTCACCAGGTTCTGCGAGACGATGGCGGGGTCGAAGCCGTTCGGCGCGCCGGCGGGGTGCGGGAAGCCGGCGGTACCCTGCGGGCCCGCGTAGGGCTGGAGCGCGTGCGGCCCGTCGGCGTCGGCGTGGACGCGGTAGCTGAAGGCGTCGGACGCGGTCATCGCCTGTTCGTAGAGGACGCCGCCGTCGACGGCGGACACCACCAAGGAGCGCAGCTGCGCGTCGCCCACGGCATCGGTGCCGAGATGCAGCTCCACGTAGTAGGCGGGCACGAGGCCCTGCTTGCCGTCGAACCAGACCTTCTTCGCGCGGGTCGGCGCCACCTCGCGGCGATCGCCGAGCGCGCCGGCACGCAGCACGAAGCGTGCGTAGTCGCCGGAGAGCTTTCCCGCCGCCGTGACGTCGGCCTCCGCGATCTTCGTGCCGAAGGCGCGCGCAGCGATGCCCACCGCCGCCGCCGGCGCGAGCGTGAAGGCCTGACGATCACGGGCGCGCGGTACGCGCGCGAGCGAGCCCGACGCGGCGACCGGGTCGAGATCACGCGTGAGCGCGAGGGTCATCTGCGCGCGGAAGACCTCGACGCCGTCGAGCTGCTGCACGAAGCGCGCGACGACGGGCCCCTTGCCGGTGTCGGTCACCGACTCGAGCTGCGCCGAATCGACGACGTCCTGCCGCAGCTCGTAGGTCCTGGCGACGCCGCGCAGGGTGCTCCACGCCGCGTCCTTGGCGGGCTTGCCCTTCGACTGGCCCTTCGCCGAGGCCTTCACGTCGAGCCAGGCGAAGCGCGGGAGGCCCGTGCGTTCGTCGCGATGGACGATCGACGCGATCACCGGGGTGACCTCCGCGGTAGGCGATGAGCCGGGCCCACCACCTCCCCTCTCGTCGCGCGGGGAGTCGGCGCCGCAAGCGCCGAGGAGACCGAGAGCGAAGGCGCCCAGGACGACCGATCCGAATCCGCGCTTGTGCATGTGCGCGTCTTACCAACTCCGATCGTCGGCAATGTCAGCAAAGAATCAGCGATAGGCAAATTGCTGGCCACCGCCATCAACCGAGCGGCAGGAATGCGGGATGTATCCCGCATTCCACAAGGCCCTAGACAGCTCCGTTGCCGGCACGGACACGCCGCGTTGCCCGATCGCTCACGCCGAGCAGCGACCGCTGGTCAGCGGAAGGCGCGCGAGACCAGGGAGGAGAAGCGGGGGGCGGCAGTGGCGGGGCCGCTGCCACCCTTCGTCTCCGCCGCCACCAGCACCACGTAGCGCGGGGCCTCGGCCGGGACGAAGCCGATGAACGACGCGCTCACGACGTCGTGAGCGAGATCCGCGGTGCCGGTCTTGCCCGCGACGCGCAGGTTGTCGACCGCGGCCAGCTTGCCCGTGCCGCCCGGCGAGACCACGCCCTCGAGCATCGTCGCCACCTTCTGCGCGTTCGCCGCCGAGACGAAGCGCGTCGTGGTGCGTGGCGCCGTCGGACGGAGGCGCGCTTGCACGAGCTCCCCTTTCGACGCGAGCGCGCCGTAGGCCGCCACCAGGCGCAGCGAGCTCACCGCGAAGTCGTGGCCCATCGCGACGATCGCGTCGTGCCACGCGTCGCCCGCGACGGTGGGGCGCGAGGCCGGCGCCGCCGCGGCGAGGTCGACCGGCATGAACAGACCCAGCGTGTCGAGGGTACCGAGGGCCCGCGGCGCGCCGAGCCGCTCGTTCACCTTGCTCGCGCCGATGTTCGAGGACACGGCGAGCAGCTTGGCGAGCGTCATGCTGGCCTGCGGCCTCCAGTCGGTGAGGACGTGCTTCTGCCCGTTGGGCGAGACCAGCTCGCGCGAGCCGTTCTGCCCGTCGATCACCTCGTCGTCCTTGAGCACGCCGGCCTCGAGCGCCGCCGCCACGAAGAGCGGCTTGATCGTCGAGCCCGGCGGATACGCGTGCTCGAGCCCGAGGGTCGGCCCGGTCGCCCGATCGCGGCCCGCGAGCGCGACGACGAAGCCCGAGGGCAGCTCCATCGCCACCACGTGCGCGCGCGAGATGCTGGGATCGGCGGCGAGCCAGGCACCGAGGCTCTGCTCGACGGCGAGCTGCTTGGCGTCGTCGAGCGTGGTCGCGCCGCCCAGCGCGCGCTCGAGGAGCGCGGCGCTGGGCGTGTCGCGATGGCCGTCGCCGGGCCCATGCGCGCCATTGCTGGGCGGGTTCGCGCCGGCGGCGGCGGTCGTGACCGCCGGTCCCTGGCTGCACGCCGCCGCGAGCGCGGCGAGGACCAGCGCGCTCGCGAGCCCGGCGCGGCGGAGGCGCGAGGCCCGCGGCCGCGGCGTCGCGAGCACCGCCTCGACGCGGCGCGCGAGATCGGCGCGACCCACGGCCGGCGCGTGGAAAGCCTCGAGCAGCGCTGCCTCATCGGCCCGCACCGCGACGCGCACCAGCAGCGCCGCGTACGACGATGCGCGCGCGCCGCCCTCGAGCACCATGGCATCGACCGCGTGCTCGCGATCGCTCGCCATCGTGCGCGCCACGATCCACACGAGCGGGTTGAACCAGTAGAGCGCGCACACGATGCTCGCCGCCCACTGCTTCGGCACGTCGCGCCGCGCGACGTGCGCCCGCTCGTGGAGCAGCGCGAGCGCGAGATCCTCGGCGGGCCAGTCGAGCGCGTCGGGCGGGAGCACGATGGCGGGCCGGAGCACACCGGTCACCATCGGTACGTTGACGTCGGCGCTGATCACGACGTCCTGATCGCTCACCGAGCGCCGCGCGCGCCGCCGCACGCGCGCCGCGACGACCCCTGCGCGCGCGAGCCGCGAGGCGAAGAACAGCGT
>JAYTBL010000954.1:0-6817 GCA_043736975.1 Polyangiaceae bacterium | reverse complement strand
AGACCATCTCGAAGGGAGTCGAGCTCGCCGCATCGCGTGGTTTGCCTCGCGTCTACGTTTGCGAAGGGACCTACGACACGAACGTCGAGATCAAGGCGTCGCTGAGCGTCTACGGCGGCCTCACATGCGCGTGGGCACCGTCGACAGCGAAACCGAAGCTTGCACCGCCCAAGGGGATCGCGCTGCGGGTCACCAATGTCAGCGCTGCGGTCGTGGTGGAGGACTTCGAGGTCGTCGGCTCTGCCGATGCAGGCAAGCCTGGTGACTCAGCGATCGCGGCCTTCGTTACTGGATCTCCGAACGTGACTCTTCGCAACGTATCGCTCGCTTCCGGCAGCGGCGTGTTGGGCGGGAGCGGGGCGAGCAGCTCGAACTACTCCGGCGCGACGGCGACGAAAGGCGGCAACGCCAGTGGCGCCCTCGGCGGTCCGGGTCCGGTGTGTACGTGCACGGACGGCACGAGCTCGACAGGTGGCAACGGAGGGGCTGGGGGCGGCGGCGGACTGACCGACGGCACGGCAAGTCCGCCGGTTGGAGTAGCGAACTCGGGTGCCTCGAAAGCATCGAGCTGTGATCCGGGCCTGGTCGGCGCCAACGGCGCTGCTGGCGCATCGGGCCAGCCGGCGACTAGCGCAGGCGCGCTAACTCAAAGCGGTTGGAACTCGGACCTCTCTCCCATCGGAGCTCCGAACGGGAAGCCCGCTCAGGGAGGAGGTGGTGGTGGCACGAAACTGGATTCGTCATCTCCCGGTGGTGGCGGTGGCTGCGGTGGCTGCGGTGGTGGCGGTGGGTCGTCCGGCAAAGCTGGTGGGTCGAGCTTCGCGCTTCTCTCACTGAGCTCCGGAGTCACCGTGCTCGGCGGTACGCTGACCACGTCATCCGCTGGTGCTGGTGGCGCAGGTGGCGATGGTCAGGACGGTCAAGGCGGCGGTGCTGTTGGGACAGGCACGGCATGCAACGGTGGCGCCGGCGGCAACGGGGCGGGCGGCAGCGGGGGCGGGGGCGGCGCAGGTGGGCACTCTGTTCCAGTTGCGTTCCTCGGTAACCAACCGACGATCACTGGGGCGACGCTCACTGCTGGCGCGAAGGGCGGCTCAGGTGCTGGCGGTCAGCCTGGCGCAGGCCCCGGGGCGGCCGGCGCGGCCGGAACACCCGGCCCCGAGGGCAAAGCCCAGAACACCCTCGCGCTGTGAGTCCTCCATCACCGCGACGGACGCGCAGACTGCGTCGCTGCGGCTGCGCCGACAGCTGGCTCGATGCTTCGTCTTCTCACAGAATGCGTGCAACCTTCATGCGATCATCCGTCCTTTTAGCCCTCTCGCTTGTTCTCGCCGCGTGCTCGGAGGGATCGGAAGGGGCGACGGGCCCGGCCGGGGCTGCGGGCAAGGACGGCCCCGCGGGGGCGCAGGGCGTGCAAGGACCTGCGGGCTCGACGGCCGCCGTCGATGCCGGGTCGCCAGCCAGGCCTCCGTCACTGTCATGGAAGGACGCCACGGGGGCGGTCATACCTGTCTTCGCGATCTCCGACAGCACGTTCAACAGCAGCCGCTTCCCCTTCTCGTGGCTCTACTACGTCGAGAGCGACGGCTCTGTGTGGAGCATCGCCGTGAGCACGGGGAAGATCTACCCGGCCCAAGTCTCCGCCGACATCGCCGCGCTCGCGTACGTCTCGGCGGGCTGCGCTGGCACGGCCTACGTGACGACTGCGCTTCCAGAACGTGTAACGTTCCAACTCGCGAACGATCCTGCCGTTCGATACATCAAGGACAACGCGGTGGTGGGCTTGAACACCAGCTTCGCTTCGTACCAGGTGACCTTCGGCGGACCGTGCACCAACGGCGGGCTCAATGCGAACATGTCCGTGCCGCTAACCGACACCGTCTCGGTCAGCACGCCGACGAAGGTCTTCCAACTCCCCCTCCGCCCCGAGCTCTCCAAGTAGCCGAACGCCGATAGGCGCCGGCGGTGTCCTCCGCCGCCTCGCACGACCCGGTCGGGGCGCGTCCAGTTCACATGTGCGCTCCCTTGGCTCGGAAGTCGCCCAACGCCCAACGATCCGCAGGTTGCGCACGTCGCACGCACTAGAACTCTGCCCGCCGTGCACGTGCTCTGTCGCAACCTTGAGCTACACTCCGATGACGATGGCGCATCACAAGCGACGACGGCCGAAGGCCGCGCGGGCGGGTTGCCTGCTCTGCAAGCCGCAGAGAGCGAACGGCTCGAAGCCACTCACTCGCGAGCCCACTCATGCGCGGCGCGTACTGCAGGAACCCATCGAGTCCGTCTCCAGCGAGGCGCGGTAGTCCGCCATGGCAGGCGGAGGATTCGCCGTCACGAAGGATGCTCGCCGAGCCACGCGCATCGGCGGACACCTGCGCGGCGTCGAGAAGGCGACCGCGAACCGCCGGAACCGACGCGCAGCCCGGGCCGAACTCCGCGCTCGGGGCGAGGGCGCCCTGCTCGTTCCGAAGCTCTATACGGGCTGGGACGTCATCTGAACGATGAAGGCGCCCTCGCAGTGCCCGGCCTGCGGAGCAGCCACGGTCCGCAACGAGCAGCACGACGCGTACTTCTGCAAAACCTGCAACGCGTGGACCGAGGCGCGCTGCACCGACCCGGCGTGCGAGTTCTGCGCGTCGCGGCCGATGACGCCGCTCGAGGCGCTCGTACGTACAGACGAGGACCCGCTCTGACTACGCGTGCCCCCGCCCGTTTCCCATTTCCCACCAGTTGCCCAGCTCCCCGTGATCCGCCGTCACCCCGCGTTGCGCCGTGTCACACGGGCTTGATGCCAACCTCTCGGAACATCACGGATCGTGCGTGAAACGCCGCCTGTAATGAGAGGCCCCATCAAATCCCGCCTCCCCGACCAGTTTCGTCACGTGAGCGCGCGTCGCCCGACGTCAGTTCTCGTGACGCGCGTTGTGGGCCGCATCTCCACGTACAAGGTGAGGTTTGCGGCCATCTCGCGAGCCGAGCCGCGCTACGATCGGACGCACCTTGCCGTTCGATGGTCCGGCCCACGTTGTCGCTGACGTCCTGATCAAGCTCGGGATCGATCCGCGTGACCGATTGGCCGAACACGACCAGGATGCCGAGTACACGTCGTGTCAAACCGAGGAGATCCCGAGCTACTTCGACCTCTACATGCAGGGTGAGCTCGAGTCGGACGAGCGCGCCGTGCTCTGCTGCTTCCTTCTGGAAGGGCTCAACGAGCTGATCCACGCCGGCACCTCGCATCCGCTTCAAGCAGCCATCTTCAACGCCCTCTTCGATGCCGAAGCGAGCCATCGTGCCGAACTGGCCTACTGGATGGACACGTCCGACCCCGAAGAAGCAAACTGGTGGCCGATTACGCGGGCGCTGTTGCAAAGTAAGAAGGCACGGTCGTAGGACAGAGTCCGCGGAGGGCACATCGAGATCGACGGCGCCCTTCCGGAAGGGGCCGAGGTCGTCGTTCTCACGCCCGGTCACGACGAGCCCTTCGAGCTGGATGAGGCCCAGCTCGCCGAGCTCGAGAGCCGGATGGTCAAAGCCGACCGCGGTGAGGTCGAGCCTGCGGAGTCCGTGCTCGCCAGCCTTCGTCGCTCGCGATGACCGAGCCGCTCTCGGTCGTCTTCCAGCGCCGAGCCGAACGCGCACCCGGCGTGCGACGCCTCCTGCTCCGCGCCACGCGCTATCACGTCTACTACCGAGTCCGTGACGAGACGCTCGAGGTGCTCGCCGTGTGGCATGCGACGCGCGGAACGGGTCCTGGGCTGTAGCGCCAACGCCACGGGCGTCTGCCACCAGTTTGCCGCCGCGGTGTCGCCTCACCTCACATCGCGTTCCCTCACGAAGGTCGGCGGAGACTCGAAAAGTCGCGACGACACCGCAGTCGCGCGTGATTGACCGCCGTTTCGTGATCACGACTTTCGAGCCCCGCCTCCCCGACTACCCTGCCGCTGTTTTTGGGCCGCTTCGCGAACTTGGACTGAGGCTTCGAGCCTCCGCCGCTCGGCGGCTTCGCCGGCTCACGCAGCGCGTACGCAGGAGCGGCACGAGGGCGGGGGGATCGGGACGTCTCCCGGCGAGGGGCGCGCTGGCGGCGAGCGCCACGCACGCGAGCAGCGGATTCAAAGAGCGACGCATCGCGCCGGCTCTTACCGCGGCTCGCCGTGGTGAGAAGGCGGAGCTACCCGCCGCTCGGGGCGAAGAGCTTCTGGTGGATCCGGGGCGCGAAGAGCGTCGCCAGGACCCCGATCGCCAGGCACGCCAGGCCGCCCACGGTCAGCAGGACACCGGGGATGCCCAGCGCCGACGCTGCCGACCCGCTGTGCGAGAGCCACCCCACGAGGCCCATCAACGCGACGGTGAGCGTCGCGGCGCGCGGCTTCACCGCGAGCACGGCGTACGTCGTGACGACGGGGGCGATCGCCGCCTCGCCGATCGCCGTGATCACGGTACCGAGGAGGAACATCGGCGTTCCCCCGCGCGAGCCGAGCGCCAGCGGCAGCATCCCGAGCCCGGCGATTGCGAACCCGACGCCCCACACGCGCATCGGGACAAGCGTCGCGCGGCCCGCCGCCGAGACGATCCACGCGATCGCGAGGCCGAGCGATGCGAGCACGACGACCACCGGATTCACCGCGTGGAGCAGCCCCTGCGTCGCCGCCGACACCCCCTCGAACGCCATGAACGTCCAGCCGACGTTCGAGGCCACCCCGTGCACGAGCATGGGGATCGCCAACAGCGCCAGGCCGGCGATCGCATTCGGCGCCCTGACGGCGGACCTCGAGGCGATCGCGGGCTGCGTCCGGTAGAACGCGTCGCGCGGCCCGGCCGCAGGCTTGCTGGCGCGCAGCGAGAGGCTCACCAGCGCCGACGCGCCGAGCAAGAGCGCGATCACCAGCTCGAGCGCAACGCAGGTCCCGAACAGCGCGCCCGCGCCGAGCCCCGCGTAGAGGGCGCCGCTCGCCACCGGCGTGGACGCGGCGGAGAGGTTCACGCCGCCGTAGACCACGGTCGCGATGGCGGCGAGGATCGCGAAGCGGCGCGCGCTCGGCGGCAGCGCCTCGCCCGAAGGCCCCACGTCCTCCCCGCTCACGATCTCGGCGGCCGCGGCGATGCAGCAGGGGCGGAAGAGGCCTGCGCCGAGCATCATCACCACCAGGCCGGCCTCGGGCGCGGTCCGGCCGACCAGCAGCCCCAGCCCGACCGCGCTGACCAGCGAGCCCGCCACCGCGGTGGGCCGCGGTCCGATCACGAACGCGAGCCCGCCGGCGGCGACCGACACGAGGTAGCTCAGGGACGTCGCGACGCTGAGCAGCTGCGCGGCCTTCGTCGTGGTCACCCCGGCGGCCGCGAGCTCGTGGAACAGGTGCGCGCGCGCGGCGTAGTAGGCGAGGCGGTCGAGCAGGACCGCCGGCAGGAGGAGCAGCAGCGCGATCCACGCCTTCGGTCGCATCATCGGCCGGTTAGGATAGCGCGTCAGGGCGCGCGCGCTGCTAGACCTTCGATCGCCGCTGCCTCGATCGCGAACGACGACCCGCGAGGTGGCCGTACCGTTCGCCAGGGCGTGCGAAGAGGCGGCCTGTCACGCGTACGCGCTGCGGACGACGTCGCGAGGGCGGTCGCGAAGGCTCCGATCCTCTCTTAGCTCCGGACGCTCGACCTCTCGAAGGGCACCATGGGCAGCGCCGGCGCGTCGGCGCTCGTGAAGGGCAAGAAGCGCCTCGCCCATCTCGACCGGATCGATCTGACGAAGAACTACCTCGACGAGGACGCGCAGGAGGAACTCATCGAAGCGTTCGGGCAGAAGGTCGACGTCTCGGATCAGAACGACTCGGACGAGGTCGACTACCGGGTTCAGGTCGCCGACTGACGGCGACCGGCCGCGGTTCGACATGCCAATCAAGTGACCAGCTGCTCAGAGGAGGCATGCCACGTAGGCTGTGTCGCAGGTGTGCCGCGCCAGCCTCGACCCGTCATGTTCGGCTCGCTCGCGGCACCCGGTTCTCTCGTCTTCGCAGCGTTCCGTCCTCCGGTTCTTCTCTTGGCGGGCCCTCGCTTCTGCGTCGTCTTCCGCCCTTGCTTCCGCTTCGGCTGTTGCCTTCGCTTGTACGTCGGCCCTGGCCTTCGCTTCGGATTCGACGGCAACGAGGGACCGTGACGACGACGAATCCAAGGGATCTGACCTGAAGTTCCCCGCAGCGTTGCAGGCCTTGCCGAGAACGATGATGATCAGCCCGCCCGCGGCTCGAGCGAGTCCTCGCTCGACCGGCGACAGCCGCGTCCGCGCTCGGCTGCTCCCCTCGCTACCGGCGGCATCTCGTTCGTACAGCGAATCGAAGCTAAGAACGGTAGCCAGACTGCGCAAGCCGTCGCGGTCTGCCGCGGATCCGGAGCTTGATGGCGCGTTAGTCTAGCGCGGGGCGAGCTGACGCGTAGCGCCCACGCGGAAGCGAGCGCGCACGGAGGCCGACCGCGCCTCTGCGCGCAGCGCACGGTGAGCGTTCGTCGTTCGCGCGAACGAATCGTTCGCGAACGTGATGGTCCATCGTCAGCCGCGGACGCGCTCGCGGGCGACCGCGCTCGACGATCGACGCGGGTCGACACGACATCGGCGCCAGCTCCGGGGGTGTCTGGCGCGGACCACGAGTGATTTCGTGGGTGGCATCGCGAGCTCCGGGCCAGGGGAGACCGAAACGTCGAGCGAGCCAAGGGCAGACGCCGGCCAGGTTGCGACGAGCTCGCCGAACGCACCCTCGGAAGTCGGCACGCCGACCAAGGACGCCGGCTCGAAGGACGCCACCGCCGCGACCTGCCCGCCCGGGGG
>JAYTBL010000953.1:0-6818 GCA_043736975.1 Polyangiaceae bacterium | reverse complement strand
TCGAGGCGAACGCCTCCTCGGCGCAGCAGGTCGCGCTCTCCGATCGCGCGCTCACCGAGGAGCGCGCCTCCGCCGCCCAGCGCATCGACGGCCTCGAGCGCGCGGCGAGCGAGGAGCGCGCGGCGAGCGCCGCGGAGCGCGAGGCCCACGCCGCGCTCGTCGCCCAGCTCCAGGCCACCCACGAGCGCGCCCAGACCGAGACGCGCGCGGCCATCGAAGAGGCGCACGCCCAGGCGACCGACATGCTCGAGCGCGCACGCCGAGCCGGCGCCGAGCAGCTCGAGGCCCGCGAGGAAGCGCACGCGCAGGCGCTCGCGCTGCGTGACGAGGCGCTCGCGCTGCGTGACGAGAAGTACGCGGCGCGCGATGACGAGCACGCGCGCGCGCTCAGGGCGCTCGAGGCGGCGCACGCAGCCGCCGTCGAGCAGCTCTCACGAGCGCATGCCGAGGCGCTCCAGCAGAGCGAGCGCGTCCGCAGCGAGCGTGAGGCTGAGCGCGCTGCCGCGCACGCGCGAGACCTCGCGGCGCGTGACCACCTGACGACCGAGGCGAGCGCCGCTGCGGCAGAGCGCATCGCGACCCTCCAGACATCGCTCGACGCCGAGCGCACGGCGCGCACGCAGGACGCCGCCGCCGCCGCGGAGGCGCTCGATCGAGACGATCAAGCGCGTGCCGAGGCGCTCGAAGACCAGGCGCAGGCCCACGCGCGTACACGGGCCGCAGACGCCGAGGCGCTCGCCGACAGCGATCGCGCCCATGCCGAAGCCCGCGAGGCTGCGGCCGCGATGCACGCCCAGGCGCTCGCGGTCATGCGAGCGCAGCAAGTCGAGGCCCTGGCACTGCAGGCCCGCGCGCTCGCGGGGGCGGAGCAGCGCGCCGCCGAGATGCAGAGCGGCGCGAACGCCCGCCTCGACGACCTGGAGCTCGCCATCACCAAGGAGATCGCTGCACGCGCCGACGACGCGCGGCGCGCGGCCGACGAGGCTCGCCACGCCGACGACGAGGCCACGCAGCTGCGCGCCGAGCGCGACGCAGCGATCCTCAGCGTCGCCGAGGCCAAGCAGGGCCAGAGCAAGGAGGCCGCGGCCCTCGCCGCGGCGCAGGCCGCGCTCGCAGATGCTGCCGCCAGGCAGGCCGCCGCCGCCGTGCTCCACGGTGGCGAGCTCGCCGAGCGCGATCGCACGAACGCCGAGGAGATCGCGCAGATCGAACGCGCACACGCCGACAGCCTGGCGAGCCGCGATCGCGCGCTCGCCGCCGCCGAGCGCCGCGCGGCCGAGGCCCTGGGCAACACCGCGCAGCGCCTCGAGGCCACCGAGCGCGCGCTGACCGGGGAGCGCGCGGCGCTGACCGAGAGCGTCGCTGCCCATGCGAAGAACCTCGCGCTCGCGAAGAAGCAGCGCGAGGACGCGCTCGCGGAGCGCGACCGCTCTCACGCCGAGATGACCGGCGAGCAGAACCTGATTCACGCCGAGGAGCTCGCCGCCGTGCGCTTCGCGATGAAGGCGGTCGAGGACGAGCTCGCAGCGGAGCGCGCGCGCCGCACCTCGAACGTCGCCGCGGAGCAGGCGACCGGCCGCGTGAAGGGGCTCGAAGAGGAGCTCGCCCGCACGCGGGACGAGAGCAAGAAGGCGCTGGCCGCCGTGGAGCGCGCGCTCGAGGCCGCAGAGCGTGACGCCATCAAGGAGGAGCTCGCCCGCGACGCCGCGATCGGCGACCTCCAGATGCAGGTCCAGCGAGAGCGCGAGCTACGCGCCCAGCTCGAAAAGGACCAGGAGCGGCTCGTCGAGGAAGCACGTGACGCGGCGCTGCTCCAGGCGCTCGCCGATCTCAAGGCGAACCGCCGCAAGTAGCGGCAGCGAATCTAGCGACGAACCACCCGGGCGAGGGCGGCCTCGGCGCTGAACTCGTCACGCGCGTCGGCCAGGGCGAGCAGCGTGTCACGGAGCTCGGGGGCCGCGCAGCCCTCGGCGGCGACGCGGACGCGCGTGCGGAGCGCCTCGTCACCCATGCGCACCAGCGCGGCCGAAGCGCCCACGCGCGACTCGACGGTCGCGCGGGGATCGGTCGCGACCTGCACGAGCATCTCGGCGGAGACGGCGGCGACGCGGTAGCGCGAGCCGCCGCCGCGCACCAGCGCGTCGAGCGCGGAGAGCCACTCGCCATCGCTGCGGGTGCCGCGCTCCACGAGCGCGGGGAGATCCACGCTCCCGTCCTGGAGGCGACCCGACTGCAAGAATGCCTCGTTGACGTGACCGAACAGCGCGCGGCTCTCCGCGCCGCGTTCCTCCTCGCTGTTGGGCATCTCGACGGCGCGGAGGCGAAGCTTCTTGCCCGACCCGAGGGCCACGACAGTGTCCGGTACGCGCGGATCGCCGCGGCGCGGCCGGGCCTTCACCGTCGCCACGTCGCGAAACGCGATGAAGCGACCGCGGAGCGCCCAGCGAATCGTGAAGCCGTCGGCGCCGACCACCACCCGGCCGCGGACGAAGCCGACAAGCCACGCCACGAACGCGGACCACATGGCGAGGCCGGGCAGCGCGAAAAGGAAGGTAAGGGGCTGGTCGAGCGCGGCCCACAGCTGGAGCAGCGCGAAGAGACCGAAGCTCACCAGGAAGCGCTTGCCGTACGACGCGATGAGCCGGAAGCGCGTCCGCCGCGCGCCCACGAGGTCGACGAGCGCCTTCGCGTCGTGCACGGGCATGCGCAGCGCGAGCCTCTTCCGCTCCCGCACCGCGAGCTCGACGATCGCGTCGTCGCGTCGCGTGACGATCTTCGCCTCGAGGATATCCTCGGCGCGGATCTCCGGGTCGTCGTCGATGAACACGCCCGAGGCGGAGGCCCGGATGACGACAGCGCGCGCCCGTGGAAACGCGTTGCGCCAGAGAAACAGGGGCGCGCAGACGCCGCCGAAGTAGACGAGCAGCCAGCCGAGCACGCCCACTTCCCGACCGAGCTGCGCGAGGATCAGCCCCACCGAGAGCGCGATCACGCTCACGACGACGGGAATCCAGTTCCGGCGCAGGACAAAGCCTCTCTCTTCGACGATCACGCTGCTATCAGGATAGCGATGAACTTCTCCGAGATCGCCTCGTTCGAGGTGTTTCACGATCACCCTTGGCCGTGGATCACCTTCGACGCGAGCGGCGCAGCGTGCTTCGCCTTCGCCTCGGCGAAGGACCGCATCGGGAGCCGCCGCCTCGAGGCCGACCACATCGTCGTGGGTCCGAGCTTCACGCTGCCCACCGGCCTGGCCCTCGGCGACGTGCAAGGCTTCTCGATCGCTTCGTCGGGCGCGCAGCTCGCGGTGGTCGGCACCATCGACGGCGCGAGCCACCTCGTCGTGCTCGGCGAGAAGGGAGAATCACGTCGCACCCCGCTCGAGAGCCTCGCGGGCGCCGGATTCACCGCGCGCGCCACCGCGTTCGATCGCAGCGGCGAGCGCCTCTGGATCTCTGCCGAGAGCGAGGCCGAGACCGTGATCCTGCTGGTCGATGCCGCGTCGCACGAGCGCATCGGCGCCGCGACCAGCGCGCGCTTTCCTCCTCCGGCGATGCACGAGCTCTACCTCCACCTCCAGGACGACGCGATCCTGCTGCTCGCGGCCTGCGGGGAGGACGGCACGTTTGCGCGGGTTGCGGGCTGGTCGGGCGGCGGCGTCGAGGCCATCGCCACGACGCTCGACGACGGCGGCATCGCGGCGGGCTTCGTGGGCTTCTCCGCCGACGGGGCGCGCGTCCATCTCGCCGAGGCCGACGAGCTGCGCACCCATTCGTGGCCGGGCCTCGCCGAGCTCTCCTCGGTCGAGCTCGCCGACGATTTCATGTCGAGCTTCTCCGGCGTCCTGCTGGGCGAGCGCATCTTCATCGACGGCGAGGACGCCGAGACCCACGAGGACGCGGCCATGCTCTTCGATCGCTCCGCGACCGTCGGGGCGCTCCTCCCCGAGCCGGTACCGACGGGGATGTGGGCGGGGCGACTCGGCAGCGATCTCCTCGTGACCGTCGAGTCCAAGGGCGAGCCGGCGCGCGGTCGCGTGCTCCGCATCGGCAGAGAATTCTCGTGACGGCGTCGCAGGCGTGAGGAGGATCCGAGGCGATCCAGCGGCGCGGCGCGGCGGGCCGCGCAATGAGACGCTTTCGTCACCAGCGTGCTGAGAGGACCGATGGTAGGAAATCTCATGCGGCGAAGCTTCGAGATCGTCGTTGGACTGCTCGCCGCGCTCGTCCTGAGCAGCGCGGTGGGGTGCGGCGGCGGCAAGCACGAGCCGGCGAAGGCGCCCGAGACGAACCCCTGGGCCGATTACAAGGGCACGTACGCCGGCGCGCCCGAGACGCGTTCGACGGAGCCGGTGAAGCCGAAGTCATCCGCAGCGGACGCGAAGGCGATGGTCGGGTCGGTCGCGAGCACGTCGAAGACCGACGAAGATGCGGCAGCGCCCGCAGTCCCCTCGAAGAAGGCCGCCGCCAAGAAGCGGCCGAAGGCCGCCGCCAAGAAGGCGCCCAAGGGATGATCCCTTCATGCGCGACGGAGAGATCACGCTCGACGGCGGCATGAGCGACGTGTGAAGTTGGGCGGCGCGTGCAGCCGATCATCGAAGTCGAGAACCTCACCAAGACGTACGACGGCGGCTTCCAGGCGCTCAAGAACGTCAGCCTCGAGATCGAGCGAGGAGAGATCTTCGCGCTGCTCGGGCCAAACGGCGCGGGCAAGACGACGCTCATCGGCATCACCTGCGGCATCGTGAACGCCACGAGCGGCACCGTCCGCGCGGACGGTCACGACATCGTGCGCGACTACCGGGCGGCCCGGGCGAGCATCGGCCTCGTACCGCAAGAGCTCTCGACCGACATGTTCGAGACGGTACGCGCCACCGTGTCGTTCAGCCGGGGCCTGTTCGGCAAAGCGAGGAACCCGGCGCACATCGAGAAGGTGCTGCGCGATCTCTCGCTGTGGGACAAGCGAGACAGCAAGATCATGACGCTCTCGGGCGGCATGAAGCGCCGCGTGCTCATCGCGAAGGCGCTCTCGCACGAGCCCCAGATCCTCTTCCTCGACGAGCCCACCGCCGGCGTCGACATCGAGATCCGCCGCGGCATGTGGAAGACCTTGAAGGAAATCAACGCGGCCGGCACCACGATCATCCTCACCACCCATTACCTCGAAGAAGCCGAGAGCCTGTGCCGTAACCTCGCGATCATCGACCACGGCCGCATTGTCGAGCAGGGACCGATGCGCACCTTGCTGGCCAAGCTCGACGTGGAGGGCTTCCTGTTCGATGTCGAGGGCACCTTGCCGGCGCAGTTGCCGCAGATCGAAGGCACCACGCTGATCGCCAGCGACGACCACACCCTGGACATGGACATGCCGCGGGCGATGGACCTCAACCGCGTGTTTGCCGCGTTCGAGGCCGCCGGCATTCGGGTGCGTTCGATGCGCACCAAATCCAACCGGCTGGA
Organism: Polyangiaceae bacterium; assembly: GCA_043736975.1. GTDB lineage: Bacteria > Myxococcota_A > Polyangia > Polyangiales > Polyangiaceae > Labilithrix. Next base: position 1,359 of record JAYTBL010000953.1, on the reverse strand, counting down.
AGAATTGTTCGTGCGCCTGACCGGCAAGCCCGAAGTGACGGACCAGCATGTCCCGATGCCGCCAGCGGCGCTGCACTCGCTCCGGTCGCAGGATGCCCAGGAGCGGCCAGCGTGAGCGAGGACATCGGCGGCACTATCGCCAGCAAGAACCTGGTCGCGCTGGGCACTTTGGTGCGCCGCGAAATCATGCGCATCCTGCGCATCTGGGGCCAGACCCTGATGCCGCCGGCGATCACCATGACCCTGTACTTCCTGATCTTCGGCGGCCTGATCGGCTCGCGCGTCGGGGAGATGGACGGCATCCGCTACATGGATTTCATCGTCCCGGGCCTGGTGATGATGAGCGTGATCCAGAACAGCTACGGCAACATCAGCAGCTCGTTCTTCGGCGCCAAGTTTGGCCGCCACATCGAGGAACTGCTGGTTAGCCCGATGCCAAACTGGGTGATCTTGCTGGGCTACGTGAGCGGCGCGGTGCTGCGCGGCCTGATCGTCGGCGCCATCGTGCTGTGCGTGGCGATGCTGTTCACCAAGGTGCGCATCCCGCACCCGCTGGTGATGATCAGCTCGGTGCTGCTGGGCGCGGTCATCTTCTCGCTGGCCGGCTTCGTCAACGCGGTGTACGCGAAGAAGTTTGACGACATCGCCATCGTGCCCACCTTCATCCTGACCCCGCTGACCTACCTCGGCGGCGTGTTCTATTCGGTCAAGCTGCTGCCGGACTGGGCCGAGGCCGCCACCCACGCCAACCCGATCTTCTACATGGTCAATGCGTTCCGTTACGGTTTGCTGGGCGTCAGCGATGTGTCGCTGTGGGTGTCTTACACGTTGATGCTGGGTTTTGTGGCGGCGCTGGGCGCGCTGGCGCTGTGGCTGTTGAAGCGCGGGATCGGGATGCGCAGCTGAGCCCTCGCTGCATTCGCCCGACTGCCTTCAGCCCGCGAGCGCGCGGGTCAGCATCCAGGCCGGTGTAACGACGAAATACAGGAGGCGGGCCAGCCACAAACACGCGCCATGGGTGCTGGCTGCGTGGGCAGGCTGCAGCCAGGCGACCAGCAGGGTTGCGGCCTCCACCCCGGTTCGCAGCGCGGTGCCGAACAGCAGGCATCCCACCGCCCACGATGCCCACCACAGCCCGAGCGCGGCCAGGTAGGCCTGCAGGCCGTAGGTGTAGTACTCCCCGAAAGTGCCGCCATAGGCGATGTGCTGGTGAAGCCGGAAGGCGAGCAGCGCGGGCAGCAGCGGCAACAGGCCGAACTTGACCAGCGGGCGATCGAACCACCAGTGCCGGGCCTGCCAGCGGGCACGCGCCAACACCGTGGCGGTGCCGCTGGACACCTGCACGCGTCCGCCAGTCTC
>JAYTBL010000952.1:0-2718 GCA_043736975.1 Polyangiaceae bacterium | reverse complement strand
CGCGCTCCTGTTTGCAGCAAAGTTACACGGCGATGTTGAGTGGCGGCCATTCGAGTCCGTACTCTTCATGCTTGGAGGCCTCGATGGTTCGAGTCGGCGCGTCGGTGATCGCAGGAGTCGGGTTCGCCCTGCTCGTGGCGTGTGGAACGGACAACCTGAGCGAGTTCCCCGACCCGAGTGTCCCGCGCTCCGAGGAGGTGACCACGCCTCCCTCGTTCGACCCGAAGAGCGCGAAGGTCGACGGCGGCGCTGATACCGACGGGGGCAACGGTGACGCGAACGCGACCTGCGCCACGGTGAAGGCCGAGGCCAAGCTCACGCCCGTCAACATGGTGGTGATGTACGACCAGTCGGGGAGCATGGGTGACACCAACGAGAGCCCCAGCTTCGACCCGACCAAGCGCTGGATCCCGGTGGGCACGGCGATGAAGGCCTTCTTCACCGACGCGGCGTCGGCGGGCATGAACGCCTCGCTCACCTTCTTCGCGAGCGCCACCAACTCCTGCAACGCCGGCGATTACCAGACGCCCGAGGTCGCGCTGACGGCGCTGCCGAACGCGACCTTCTCGTCCACCATCGCCGCGCACGCGCCGAAGGGCGACACGCCGACGCGCGCCGCCGTGCAGGGCGCGATCACGCAAGCCCAGGCGGTCCTCGCGGCGCACGCCGGCGAGAAGACGGTCATCGTCCTCGTCACCGACGGCGAGCCCTACGGGTGCGGGATCAGCAACGGCACGCAGTCGCAGGCCGAGTCGGCGAACGTCGCGAACGACGTGGCAGCGGTGGCCGCGACCATCCCCACCTACGTCATCGGCGTCGGGCCCAGCGTCTCGAACCTCAACGCGGTCGCGGCCGCCGGCGGCACCACCGCGCTGCAGGTCACGGTCGGCAACCCGGCGCAGACCACGAGCGATCTCCTGGCGGCGATGGCGACCATCCGCGGCCAGCTCGCCAGCTGCGACTTCGCGATCCCGGCTCCGCCCGACGGCCGCACCCTCGACTTCGACAAGGTGTTCGTGGTGCGCACGCCGTCGGGGCAGCCCGCCGCCACGCTGACCTACAACCAGACCTGCAGCGGTCCGGGCTGGCGTTACGACGATCCCAAGAAGCCGACCAAGGTCCTCCTCTGCGACGCGACGTGCAACGTCGTGAAGGCCGACCCGGGCGGCAAGATCGACGTGCAGTTTGCATGCGTCTCGCGCCCCGCCGGCGAGATCCCCCCGCGCTGATCAGTCGCTCCAGACCTGCGCCGCGTACGCGCCCTTGCCAGCGCCGATGCCGATAAGGAGCGTCACCTCGTCGGCGGCGGTGAAGCAGAGCGCGCCGTCCTCCGGGAGCGCGGCGCCCGGTGACTCGGCGACGACGTCGCCCGCCGAGTCGCGCATCACCACCACCGCGTCCTTCACGTTCTCGTCGGTCGCGAAGACCACGCGGTAGCACTTGTTCGCTTCGACGCGGACCTTGTGCTCGTGGTGCGCGTCCTTGTCCGCCTGCTGGGCGCGGATCATCGCGCCCAGCGGCTTCATCTTCGCCACCGAGGCGCACGCCTCGCCGAGGCGCTTCACGAGATCCGCAGGGTCCTTGGCGATCGGCCTCGCGCCCCCGCCGCACGCGTAGAGCGAGGCGTCGGTCTTCTTCTTCGCCTTCTTCGAGCCCGCGACGCCGGGCGGCGGCATCGCCGAGAGCGGCGGGAGGCCGCTCGGCGGAGGGGAGAGCGCGAGGCCGGGCGCCGCCGCCTCGGCGCCGCCGTCGAGCGCCTTGGTGGGACCCACCGCCGGCTTCGCCTCGCCTCCGCAGGCGACGAGCCAGCCGAGGCCCGCCAGCGTGAGCGCACAGAACGAGAGAGCGGCCGCGGACCCTACGTTTCGCATCGCCGGGGACGTTACCGGAGGGCCGCGCGCTCGTCGTCCTCTTCTACTATCCTGCGCGAGTGCGCGTCGTTCGAGTGTCCCCCACGAACCCGGAGCCGGCGGCGATCGCCGAGGCCGCGGCGGTGCTCGCGGCGGGCGGCCTCGTCGCGTTCCCGACCGAGACCGTCTACGGGCTGGGCGCGCGCGGCCTGCACGCCGCCGACGTGCTCCGCATCTTCGCCGCGAAGGAGCGGCCGGTCGGGCATCCGCTCATCCTGCACGTCGACGGCGAGGCGATGGCGCGCACGCTCGCCGCGTCGTGGCCTCCGCTCGCCACGCGCCTCGCCGCCGCCTTCTGGCCGGGACCGCTCACGCTGGTCGTCCCGCGCGCCGCGCACGTGCCCGATGCCGTGACGGGCGGGCTCGCGACGGTGGGGCTGCGCGCGCCGCAGCACGCGGTGGCGCTGGCGCTGGTGCGCGCAGCCGGCGAGCCGCTCGCGGCGCCGAGCGCGAACGCGCACACGCATGTCTCGCCCACGACCGCGGCGCATGTCGTGCGATCGCTCGGCGATCGCGTGGACCTGGTGCTCGATGCCGGCCCCTGCGCGCACGGCATCGAGTCGACGGTGGTCGATCTCACGGAGGACCTACCGCGCGTGCTGCGCGCCGGCGCGACCAGCCTCGAGGCGCTCCGCGCGATCGCGCCCGCGATCGCCTACGACCCGGCGGGCCTCACCGTGGAGGGCGACGCGGCGCGGGCGTCACCGGGGCTCGCGTCGCGCCATTACGCGCCGCGCACGCGCGTGATCCTCGCCGGCCACGGCCGCGCCGTCGCCGCGGCGGTGCGCGCAGCGGAGGGCGCGCGCCT
>JAYTBL010000951.1:0-2726 GCA_043736975.1 Polyangiaceae bacterium | reverse complement strand
CGATGCAGGCGTCGATGGTGTGCGGCGCGTTCTTGAGCGGGTTGTCCTCGCGCGGCCACGCCGACTCCTCGACCTTGGCGATCTCCTCGCGGATGGTGATCATCGCGTCGCAGAAGCGATCGATCTCGCCGAGCGACTCGCTCTCGGTGGGCTCGACCATCAGCGTGCCGGCGATGGGGAACGACATGGTCGGCGCGTGGAAGCCGTAGTCCATGAGCCGCTTCGCGACGTCGTCGACCTCGATGCCCGCGCTCTTCTTGAAGGGCCGCACGTCGAGGATGCACTCGTGCGCGACGCGGCCCTTCTTGCCCTGGTACACGACCGGAAAATGCTTGCCGAGCCGATGCGCGATGTAGTTCGCGTTGAGGATGGCGACCTTGGTGGCCTCGGTGAGGCCCGCGCCGCCCATCATCTGGATGTAGGCCCACGAGATGAGCAGGATGCTCGCCGAGCCCCAGGGCGCGGCCGACACCGGGCCGACCGACTCCGCGCGCCGCTCCTCGATGATCGCCTTGGCGGGGAGGTACTTCGCGAGATGCGCCGCGACGCCGATGGGGCCCATGCCGGGACCGCCGCCGCCGTGCGGGATGCAGAAGGTCTTGTGCAGGTTCAGGTGACAGACGTCGGCGCCGAAATCCCCGGGCCGGCACAGGCCGACCTGCGCGTTCATGTTCGCGCCGTCCATGTACACCTGCCCGCCGTGCTCGTGGACGATCTGGCAGATGCGCTTGATCTCCTCCTCGAACACCCCGTGCGTCGACGGGTACGTGACCATGAGCGCGGCGAGCTTGTCGCTGTTGGCCTTCGCCTTCTCCTCGAGATCGGCGACGTCGATGTTGCCGCTCTCGTCGGTCTTCACCACCACCACGCTCATGCCGGCCATGACCGCGGTCGCGGGGTTGGTGCCATGCGCAGAGGCCGGGATCAGGCACACCGTGCGGTGCGACTGCCCGGTGGTCTGGTGGTGCTTCTTGATCACCAGCAAGCCCGCGTACTCGCCCTGGGCGCCGGCGTTCGGCTGCAGCGACACCGCGGGGAAGCCCGTGACCTCGATGAGCGCGCGCTCGAGCTCCTCGAAGAGCTTCGCGTACCCCTTGGTCTGCGAGAGCGGCGCGAAGGGATGGATGCGGTTCCAGTGCGCGTCGGTGATGGGCATCATCTCCGCCGTCGCGTTCAGCTTCATGGTGCACGAGCCGAGCGGGATCATCGAGTGCGCGAGGGAGAGGTCGCGGCTCTCGAGCTTGCGCATGTAGCGGAGCATCTCGGTCTCGGAGTGGTAGGCGCTGAAGACCTCGTGCGTGAGGTAAGCGGTCTTGCGTACCAGCCCGCCCGGGATGGCGGCGCGCGAGATCTCGGCGACCGTCTCGAGGTCCTCGACCTTCTTGCCGTCCGCGAAGGCATCGACGATGTCGCCGAGGTCGTGGATGCTCGTGGTCTCGTCGACCGCGATGGTCAGGCTGGTCGCGGAGAGGCGGCGGAGGTTCATGCGGCGCTTGGCGGCGCTCGCGAGCCAGCCGGTGATCTGCGCCGCGGTGCCCTCGACGCGCACGGTGTCGAAGAAGCCGTCGTGCGCGATCTTCACGTTGAAGCGCGCGAGGCCGTCGCGCAGGGCGCACGCCGATGCGTGCACTCGCTGGGCGATGGCCTTGATGCCCTCGGGGCCGTGATAGACGGCGTACATGCTCGCGACCACCGCGAGCAGCGCCTGCGCGGTGCAGATGTTGCTCGTCGCGCGCTCGCGGCGGATGTGCTGCTCGCGCGTCTGGAGCGCCATGCGAAGCGCGGGCTTCTTGTGCGCGTCCTCGCTGACGCCGATGATCCGGCCAGGCAGCTTGCGGACGAAGTCGTTCTTCATCGACAGGTACGCGGCGTGCGGGCCGCCGTAGCCGAGCGGGACACCGAAGCGCTGCGTGGTGCCGACGGCGACGTCCGCGCCGAGCTCGCCGGGCGGCACGAGGAGCGCGAGCGCGAGGATGTCCGCGGCGACGACGAACAGCGCGTCGGCGGCCGCGCACTGCTTGCCGAACGGCGCGTAGTCGATGATCTCGCCGTCGGTCGCGGGGTACTGCACGAGCGCGCCGAACGCGCCGATCTTGCCGAGGTCGACCTTGCGGTGATCCCCGACCTCGACCGCGATGCCGACCGCGCCGGCGCGGGTCTTCACGACCTCGATGGTCTGGGGGTGACAGAGCTCGGAGACGAAGAAGGTCTTCTTTTGCTCGCTACCCTTGAACTCGTAGGCGAGGTGCATGGCCTCGGCGGCGGCGGTGCCCTCGTCGAGCAGGGAGGCGTTCGCGATGGGGAGCCCGGTGAGGTCGATCACCATCGTCTGGTAGTTGAGGAGCGCCTCGAGGCGGCCCTGCGCGATCTCCGCCTGGTAGGGCGTGTACTGCGTGTACCAGCCCGGGTTCTGGATGATGTTCCGCAGGATCACCGGCGGCGTGAGGCAGTCCGCGTAGCCCATGCCGAGATACGAGCGCCACACCTCGTTCAGCTTGCCGAGCTGGCTGGCGCGCTCGAGCAGCGCCGCCTCGGTGAGCCCGGGCGGAAGGTCGAGCGGCTTGGTCATCCGGATGGAGGCGGGGACCGTCTCCGAGACCAGGGCCTCGAGCGACGCGACGCCCAGGGCCTTCAACATCTTGCCCTGCTCCTCGGGGCTCGGACCGATGTGGCGGCGGACGAAGACGTCGGGATGGGCGAGGTGCGAGGTCGGCATGTCGGGAGCT
>JAYTBL010000950.1:0-2726 GCA_043736975.1 Polyangiaceae bacterium | reverse complement strand
AAGGCGGCGGCGGTGTCTCGAGGGCCACGGCGACGCGCTCCGAGAGCCGCACCCCGTTGGCGCCCGCGAAGGCCGCGAGGAGCGCGGAGAGCTCGTAGAGGTCCTGCGGGCGCTTCGCGGGATCCTTCTCGAGGCAGCGCGCGACGATCTTCGCGAGCGGGTACGGCGCGTCGGTGAGGAGCGTCGGCGTGTCGTACACCACCGCGACGATCACGCCGCTCACCGTGTCGGCGGTGAACGGCAGCGAGCCCGAGAGCAGCTCGTACAGAAGCACGCCCATCGCCCAGACGTCGGCGCGGGCATCGGCGGTGCTCGGATCCTGGATCTGCTCGGGCGCGAGGTACGCAGGCGAGCTGCAGAACGCGGCGTTGGTCTGATCGCTGATGGCCTCGAGCGGGCTCGTCGCCGCGAAGTCGAGGATCTTGAGGACGCGCGGGTCGGCCTCGGGGGGGCGTGTGCTCCCCGGCGGTCCGCCGTTGCGCGCGGACACCTTCGGCTCCGCGAGCAGGATGTTCTTCGGCTTGAGATCGCCGTGCACCAGGCCCAGCGTGTGGGCCTCGGCCACGGCCTCGCAGGCCTCCAGCACCCAGCGGGTCGCGTCGGCGACGGGGAGGGGGCCGCGCTCGGCCAGCTCTTTCTCGAGCGTCTTGCCGATGAGCGCCTCGTGAGCGATGTACGGCATGCCGTCCTCGCTCGTCCCGATGTCGAGCACGCGCGCGGCATGCGGGCTCTTCAGACGCGCCGCGATGCGCGCCTTTGCCATCCGGCGCTCGAGCTGCTCGGCCTGCCCATCGGTGTACGAGGCGAGAATGTTCAGGAGCACCGGCTCGCGTGCGTGCACGTTGCGCGCGCTCAGCGTGACGCCGGAGGCGTCCGATCCGAGCAGCTCCTCGACCCGGTACTTCCCGGCGACCAGCTGGCCCGCCCGCACCGTGAGCCCAGGAACCAACCGCACCCCACCGCCATCGATATTCCGCACACCGGCCTTCATGGTAATCCGAGGTATCATGCACCTCCCGTGCCGGGCCAGAACGGCGGGTCAGCTCAGGCAAGCCTCGACAATGGAGGCGCTTTGAGGCGGCAAGACGAGGGCGAAGCGCCTCACGTGACGAACTCGCCCGGCGGGGCTTGACGCCCTCTCACGAAAGCCTAGGTTGCGGTCCGACTCTGGCACTCACTCCGGTCGAGTGCTAGCAATCGGGGCATCCGCCTCCCCAACCTCCCGAACGCACGAGAAGAACTCATGAAGATCCGTCCCCTTTCCGATCGCCTCGTCGTCAAGCGCACCGCAGAAGAGGAGAAGACCAAGGGCGGGATCATCATCCCCGACACCGCGAAGGAGAAGCCCCTCGAGGGCATCGTCGTCGCCGTCGGCTCCGGTTCGATCCTCAAGAACGGCAAGGTCGTCCCCATGGATGTGAAGGCCGGCGATCGCATCCTGTTCGGCAAGTACACGGGCACCGAAGTGAAGGTCGACGGCGAAGACCTCGTCCTGCTCCGCGAGGACGACGTCCTCGCGGTCTTCAACGCGCCCACCAAGTCCTGACCTGAGAAGAGAAGAGAGAACACCATGAGCGCAAAGCAGATCGTCTACAGCCGCGGAGCCCGCGGTCGCATCCTCCACGGCGTCAACGCCCTCGCCGACGCGGTGAAGGTCACGCTCGGCCCCAAGGGTCGCAACGTCGTCATCGAGAAGAGCTACGGCGCGCCGGTCGTCACCAAGGATGGCGTCACGGTCGCGAAGGAGATCGAGCTCCACGACAAGTTCGAGAACATGGGCGCGCAGATGGTCCGCGAGGTCGCGTCGAAGACCTCCGACAAGGCCGGCGACGGCACCACCACCGCCACCGTGCTCGCGCAGGCGATCTACACGCACGGCCTCATGCTCGTCGAAGCGGGCCACAACCCCATGGAGATCAAGCGCGGCATCGACCTCGCGGTCACCGCCATGGTCGCCGAGATCAAGAAGGCCTCCGTCCCCACCAAGGACAAGGAGCACATCGCCCAGGTCGGCACCATCTCCGCGAACGGCGACAAGGCCGTCGGCGAGATGCTCGCCGCCGCGATGGAGAAGGTCGGCAAGGAAGGCGTCATCACCGTCGAAGAAGCGAAGGGCATGGAGTCCGAGCTCGAGGTGGTCGAGGGCATGCAGTTCGACCGCGGCTACCTGTCTCCCTACTTCGTGACCAACACGGAGAAGATGACGGCCGAGGTCGATAGCCCCTACATCCTCATCAGCGAGAAGAAGATCTCGCTCATGGCGGACATCATTCCGCTGCTCGAGCAGATCGCCAAGGAGGCGCGCCCGCTCGTCATCATCGCCGAGGACGTCGAGGGCGAGGCGCTCGCCACGCTCGTCGTCAACAAGCTCCGTGGTGCGCTCAAGGTCTGCGCGATCAAGGCGCCGGGCTTCGGTGATCGCCGCAAGGAGATGCTCCAGGACATCGCGATCCTCACCGGCGGCAAGGTCGTCTCCGAGGACCTCGGCATCAAGCTCGACACGATCACCGTCAAGGACCTCGGCACCGCCAAGCGCGTCACCGTGGACAAGGACAACACCGTCATCGTGGACGGCGCGGGCGAGGCCAAGGACATCAAGGCGCGCACCGAGACGATCCGCATGCAGATCGAGAACACCACCTCGGACTACGACAAGGAGAAGCTCCAGGAGCGCCTTGCGAAGCTCGCGGGCGGCGTCGCCGTCATCAAGGTCGGCGCGTACACCG
>JAYTBL010000949.1:0-2727 GCA_043736975.1 Polyangiaceae bacterium | reverse complement strand
GCGGATCGAACTTGATGCCGCCCTTGCCCCCGCCGAACGGGATGCGCATCAGCGCGCACTTCCAGGTCATCATCGCCGCGAGCGCCTTGACGTCGTCGAGCGTGACGCTGGGGTGGAAGCGCATGCCGCCCTTGAAGGGTCCGAGCAGGTTGTTGTGCTGGACGCGGTAGCCCTTGAAGAGACGAATCTCTCCGTTGTCCATCTTCACCGGGAAGTTGATGATCAGCTCGTTCTTCGGCTGGCTCAGGATGGTGCGGACGAACTCCTGCAGCTCGTTCGTCTTGGCAGCGCGATCGAGGTAGTCCTGGACGACCTTGAAGAAGTCGTAGTCCTTCACGAGGGTGCTTCGCGAGGACCCAGCGGCCGGCGGGATCTGGCTGCTCACCGGAGCGGCTCGCTCCACTCCACGCAGGGTCTCGGACGGGGGATCGGACGGTTTCATGGCCATGCTCTAGCCCATTTGCGGCAGCGGCAAACGCGAAAACCCGTTGCCGCAACGCGTCGTTACACCCATTTTACCGTCGGGACATCGTCGTCACTCAGCCATGCGTGACGACATGGGGAATGAACCAGATCGAGTAAAGGAAGGTGACCGCGCTCGTCACCAGCAGCGCGTCGACGCGATCGAGGATCCCGCCGTGGCCAGGGACGATGGCGCCCGAGTCCTTCACGCCCGTGGATCGCTTCAGCAGTGACTCGCCGAGGTCACCCGCCTGCCCGAGCGCGCCCGCGACGAGGCCGAGGATGATGCCGTGCGGCAGCGAGAGCGAGGGCAGGAACCAGAAGTGGGCGAGGAGCGCGCCGAAGACGCTTCCCGCGAGACCGCCGATCGAGCCCTCGATGGTCTTCTTGGGGGAGATCGCCTCGTAGAGCTTGTGCTTGCCGAGGAAGCGACCCGCGAAGTACCCGCCGGTGTCCCCGAACCACGCGAACATGATGGTCAGCACGACGTACGCGGGCCCATCCTCCCCGAGATCGCGCCGCATGAGGGCGAGGAGCGTCAGCGGCACGCCGATGTAGAGCGGCCCGAACCCCATGGACGTCGCACGCAGCGCCGCGCCCTTCACCTCACCAGGCCGCAGCAGCGTGAGGAGCGGTCCCAGCAGCGGCACCGCGACGATCATCGTGAAGAGGATGCGCGTGTCGTTCTCGGCGAGGTACGTCGCGAGCGAGGCCACCGCGGACATCGCCACGCCCAGGATCTGCGACAGGCGGTCCCCGGGGTGCGTCATGTTGAACAGCTCCCACGCGCCGATGAGCGTCGCGGGCAGGACGAGCAGGTAAAACCCCCAGGGCGCGCCTTTGTAGAGAAGCCCGATGATCAGCGGGGCGCCGACCGCGGCGGTCGCGATCCGGATGGCGAGGTTGGCATTGCTGTTCCCGCTTTTTGCGGGCGCGCGCGTCTTGCCGTCGGCCGTCGTCACGGAGTCCATCGTTAGCACGACCCCGTCATCTGCGCAGGGCGAGCTTCCTGCACGCTTCCTCGGTGAGCGGGGCCTTGCGGCGGAAGCCCTGCCCGCGACGCGATCCGCTGACCGGTCGATACGTCACGACGATGGGTTTTCCCTCGCGCGTGACCTCGACGCTGCGACGCGCCCCGTGGGCAGCGAGCTCTGGGTGAACGCGATGGCGACCGCCCCCCTTTCGAAGGCCTCGGGCAGCGCGAGGAGCCGGTCACCCACGCCGCGAAACCGCTGCCATCGTGGAGCGCGCGTCCTCGTCGGCCGTCACGTGGACATCGCTCACGCCGCCGGTCGCCTCCACGCGCACGCGCAGGACGCGCTCGACCTGCGCGAGATCAGCCGCAAACGACGATCACCCGACGAGGCGGAGGACGGGCTTGGCGCCGTCGCCGGTGGGCAACGCGGCGTCGACCGGCACCGCCGGCTTGCCGACCCGACCGAAGCGACGCTCGCGCGCCTGGTAGCTCGCGATCGCCGTGTAGAGGTCGGCCTCGCTGAAGTCCGGCCAGAGCACGTCCGCGAAGTGCAGCTCGGCATAGGCGAGCCCGTAGAGCAGGAAGTTCGAGATGCGCCGCTCGCCGCCGGTGCGAATGATCAGGTCGGGATCGCCGACGCGCAGGCTCGGCATGCGGCCGTGGAGAGCCTCGGCAGTGACATCCTCGGCGCGGATCTTGCCGCTCGCGACCTCGCCCGCGAGCTCGCGCGCCGCGGTGGCGATCTCCTCGCGGCCGCCGTAGCTGAGGGCCAACGTGAGCGTCATCTGCGCGCTGTTCTCGCTCTCCTTGCGCAGCGGATCGAGCACCGCGCGGACGATCCCGGGCAGGCGCCCGAGGTTGCCGACGGCGTTGAGGCGGATGCCGTTGTCGAGCAGCTCGTCACGCTCCGACAGGAGAAAATCGCGGAGGAGCATCATGAGCGTCTCCACCTCCTCGTCGGGGCGGGCCCAGTTCTGCTCGCTGAACGCGTAGAGGGTCAGGGCCTTGAGGCCCAGGCGGCGGGCGGTGCGGACGACGCGCCGGACCGCGCGCGAGCCTTCGCGATGGCCCTCCACACGCTCGTCGCCGCGCAGCTGCGCCCAGCGGCCGTTCCCGTCCATGATGATTCCGACGTGGGACGGGAGGTTGCGCGCTTCGACGACGGGCATAGGGCCTGCGTTCGGTACCATTTGATGCGTCTTTCGGCAATGTTGGAAAGAAAGGGAGGAACGATCGAGTCGCCTCCTAAGACGAGCCGGGACCTCGATTTGTTCGCCTGCTCGGCCGCC